>DATDCP010000235.1:0-24249 GCA_036524255.1 Chitinophagaceae bacterium | reverse complement strand
TAAAAACTTTGCGTCTTTTGTATTTGTCCTTTGCGCCTTTGCGTGAAAATCTTTTTCTACATTCGTAAACTAACCAGTACCCAAAAACAAGAAACTAGTAACCAGAAATGCTTTCAGTAACAATTCTAGGAAATAACTCAGCCGTACCGGCATTTGACCGACATCCTACCAGCCAGGTGGTAACTTTAGATGGTAATAATTATTTGGTCGATTGTGGCGAGGGTACTCAAATACAGATGATAAAATACAAGATCCGTCGTGGCAAGATCTCCCATATTTTTATTTCACATCTTCACGGTGATCATTATTTCGGGCTTGTTGGCCTCATCAATAGTTTCGGGCTTTTAAGCCATCAGCAGGATCTTCATGTTTTTGGACCGTCGCCCCTGCAGGAAATTGTAGAACTACAATTGAAAGTGGCAAAAACAGTTTTACCATTTAATCTCTATTTCCATACTATAAACAAAGAGGGGTTGCTGGTTGAAGACAGCAAAATTGAAGTTCGTTGCTTTAAAACAAATCACCGGATCGAATGTTATGGATTTTCATTTCATGAAAAGAAATTGCCAAGAAAGATAGATGTTGAAAAAGTAAAAGCGGCTGAGATACCAGCTTCATTTTACAAAAAGTTGGAAGAAGGAATGGACTACACAACCAAAAATGATGTGTTGATTAAAAATGAAACAGTAACGATAGAAGCTCCCAAAGGAAAATCTTATGTGTTTTGTGCCGATACAAAATATGATGAAAGCCTGCTGCCACATCTCTACGACGCTGATATGATCTATCATGAAACAACCTATCTCGATCATTTAAAAGATATAGCGATCGAACGTTTTCATTCCACATCAAGCCAGGCAGCAATGATCGCTAAGAAAGGAAGAGTAAAAAAATTATTGATCGGTCATTTCAGCAGCAAATATGCGGAGCTTGACGAATTTGAAAAAGAAGCCAGGGAAGTGTTTGCTAATACGGAGATAGCATTGGAAGGAGTGGCTTACGCGGTTTAATGGAATTTGGGGTTAGGAATTAGTAATTAAGTTAGCTTCTATTGTTTCCATTTTTGTTGATAATATTTTCTCCCGCCGATAGCTATATAACATATACTTCATAATATTTCAAAATATTAACCAGCCTCAATTTCATGTGGATACAAATTGACATGATGTATATTGAAAAAAAATCACATGATCAAAAATCAAATGATCGACTTCAATGGTATTTCAATAGCAACCAAAAGTTGCGGTTCAGGAAAAGATGCTATCATTTTTATACATGGCAGTTGTATGAACTCCGACACATGGCTACCTCAATTAAATAACCATGAATTAAATAGTAAATACAGGTTGATTGCTTTTGATCTGCCGGGTAATGGACAATCAGGATGGTATAAAAATGATACAAAAGGTTACAGACCTAAGAACATGGCTCTGTTGGTTAAGACGATCATAGAAAAATTTAATGTCGAAAGATATTTACTGGTAGGCCTCTCATACGGAACAAATATTATAGGTGAAATATATCCGCCATTACCGAATTGCGCCGGTATACTTTTAGAAGGTGTTTGTATAGTAAATGATGCATTCCCTGCGTCAGCAATAATAACTCCCGGTCCAAATGGACATGTAATAGTGGCCGCCAACCCAACAGATGAGCAATTAAGTGACTACACTTTCTTGAATGTCAAAAACAAAAGTGTAGGAGAAAGATTTATCAAAAGTTACAGGGCTGCTGATCCTGCCTTTAGAGAAGAAATGGGCAGAACAATGATGGAATCTGATTTGGGTGATGAACTGGAAAATATTAGGAATTGGCATTTGCCTGTATGTGTAATGTTTGGCAGAGAAGAAAAGCTAATAAAAACAGATTATCTCAATGGATTCGAACCCTTATGGAATAAGAAAGTTTATCATATCGAAAATGCCAGTCATGTAGTAAATGAGGAAGCAACAGAAGAGTTTAATAAAATTCTTTTATCATTTGCTGCAGAAGTTTTTTAAATAAGACCCTTATTCATGGCGTACCGGACCAATTCAGCTATGTTTTTAGTGTTCGTTTTTTTAAGCATGTTTTTTCTGTGATTAACGATTGTGCTTTCACTCAAATTAAGTTTGTCAGCTAACTGTTTGCTACTTAAACCATCAGCTAACCGACCCAGTATTTCTCTTTCTCTTCTTGACAACCTGGATTCTTCTGGATCAGGATAGTAATAATTTGTCAGAATGTTCTTATGGTCGAATAGACCACTTTCTCTTCCTTTTTTATCAATAGAAAAGATCATTGAGTTATCTTTTTTAAGGGGAGAAATATCATTGACCAGAGCTATACTAAACAATGGTAACTTGGTTTTTGGGTCAGTGATATATCTTCCCTGTTGAAACAGGCTTACCCATTTGCCATCGGCTTTTTTCATCCTGTAACTATAAGTAAAAATATATTCCCCGTGTTCATTTTGTGGTGTTTTCCTAAGAAATTCGGTAACCTGGCTAAATATAGTTTCATTATAAATTTTAAAATCGTCTTTTTGAAAAATATCAATCACAAAATCCAATCCGTTATCCATTATATCTCTTGGATCAAAACCCATCATATTATTTAATGGTCCGCTTAAACCTACATGCCTGCGTTGCGTATAATCAATAACATGGATGACACCGTTAAAGGGCAAGAGTTTTTTTGGAATAGCTTCAGCCTGGCGCAGCAATTGAATTACTTCGCGATTGTCAATGTCCTTCGGACGGAAATAAGCGTCATTTAAAAAACCTGTATAGGTAATTAACTTTTTTGACGACATGTGGTGTGGCTTGCATCTAAAGATAACAAATCATATTGTACAGCCAACAGTTGCTTTATCCCTCAACAGAGGTATTTAAACCTGAATCTAGCCATAAAAGGCTATTGGATTGAATAGAAATAAAAAAGAACATTTACTTGGGCATAAATTCCATCATTACATTCTCGTCACCACCAAAACTAAAACAATGAAAAAATTGATCATTACCTCAAGCCTCATTTTGATCTTGGGGCTTTTTAGTTGTAAAAAAGAAACAGCAACACCAATGCAACCGGAAGAAATAGCTACGGCAAAACCACCTTCCTCTCCTCCCCCCACCTCCTTTTTGCTGTGGCAAAAATGTTTAGGCAGTTCTGCAGAGGATATCGGAAACTCAATAGCTATTAATTCAACCAACGATGCATATTTTATATGCGGAAATACTATGGGAAATGATGGAAATGTTACAGGGAATCTTGGTGGTCAGGATGGATGGGTAGTGAAAACCAGGTTAGATGGATTCTTACTTTGGCAAGTAGCCATCGGAGGTGCAAATAGTGACCAGGCAAACGCGGTTGCTGCCACGGCAGACGGCGGTTGTCTTGTTGCAGGAGCAACCGGCGGAGCGGTGCTAACAAAAATTTCAGCTTCGGGAACTATTGAGTGGACAAAAACATTGGATGGTGACATGGCCTATGCTTTAATAAATACAGTCGATGGAGGTTTTGCAATTGCCGGCCGAACCTCAAATAATCTTTGGCTTTTAAAACTTGACAATACTGAAAATGTTGAATGGCAAACAACCTATTTATTCGAAGGATCAAAAAGTGATGTAGCTTATTCGGTAACGCAAACATCAGATGGAGAATATGTCATAGCAGGAAGAACATTAAGCATTGATAACGATGCGGACATATGTGTTGTAAAAGTGAATGGTGTTGGGACAGTCAGCTGGGCTAAACGCCTTTCGAGTACCGAAGGAGCAGACGTAGCATTTGGGATAACAGCATCTCCAGCCGACGGTGGATGCGTGGTTACAGGTTATTTCGCGTCATATAATCTATTGGCCGCAAAACTGGACATTGATGGAAATGTAGAATGGCAAAAAATATTCGCAGGTTCAACTGCTAGTGGGCATCATGGCAGAGCAATATTATCATCAAGCCAAGGTTATATTATTACTGGCCGGACAAATTGTAAAAATGGGGACATCATTGCTTCAAAAGGTGGCGACGATTTGTTCGTATTACGGCTGGACCTAGACGGAAATAAAATAATTCCCAGCCATATACTGGGTGGCAAAGGCAACGATATAGGTAGAAGTCTGGTTGCTACACCTGACGGAGCATATATGGCGGCCGGACAAACCAGTAGTAATAATGGAGACGTTTCAGGTAATCATGGAGGTTCTGATGTGTGGATGGTGAAGTTTAGGTTTTGATAGTTTAGAATCCAAATAAAAAATGGCATATTGGTTACTAATTCATGATCCATTCATAAAACAACGGGAACTCCATTCTCCATCTTGGTTCATTATGTTTTCCACCAGCTCGTATTACTTCAGCCATTTTTGATTTTGACACACGATGCATTTCATTAAAAGCTCTTATCGTTATCGGCACCATGCTCTCCCCTTCCGCGTCACCGGCATAGAAATAGATCTTTGCATTTACTTTTTTGCCTTTTGTTTTTATATCATCAAATATTTTTGGACCGACCCAAAATGCAGGAGAAAATACTCCGGCACCGCCAAATACTTTCGGATATTCCAATACTGCATACATTGAAATAAGTCCGCCCATGGAGCTGCCAGCTGTAAAAGTATTTTTTGAATCCTTGAGTGTTCTGTATTTCTTATCAATAAAAGGTTTTAAAGTTTTTACTAAAAAATCAACATACTTACGGCCTTCTCCAACATTCGTTTTGTTATTGGCAGCAATTCCACTCAAACTAAAATCATAGGGACAATATTCATTCAATCTTTTATCGCCGCCATTATCAATCCCAACAACAATGCATTCTTTGTATTTCAATCCCAGCGTATCTAATGCCTCATCCACTCCCCATTCACCGGAAAAAGAAGTAGCATCATCAAAGACATTTTGCCCGTCATGCATATATAAAACGGGATACTTTTTAGTTGAGCTATTATATGTTGACGGTAAGTAAATCCAAACTCTTCTTGTTCTCTTTAATTGAGGAATGAAAAAAGCCGTATCAATAATGCGGACATTTTTATTGGCAGTGCTTTTTTTCGGTTGAGATGACGATGTAAACAGGTCTTTCCAACCTTCAATGGAAACGTCAACATTTGTATTGGCGTCTGCTTTGAGTGTTCTGTTACCAATATCTTTCCCTTCTTTGCTACATTCTACTTTATCCCACCCGCCTCTTGTGATCTTATATTCGTAAGAACCTGCATTTAATGATAACTCAAGAAAATAACCTTTCTCATTTTTCTGAAATTGAAAATTTCTATTCTGCGGATTCCAGCTATTGAAACTGCCTGCGATAAATATCGAACTGTTAGCAGGATTATTTAAAGGCAATGATTTTATTTCAATCCTTACTTTTTCCTGAGCCGTAACAGATAAATGAAGAAGCGTTATGATAAAAAAGAAAAATGTTTTTCTGAACATGGATCAAAGTAAAGAAAAACATCTTATTCAAAATTGGCTATTTTACCCGTTGCTCCTTGATCGCTTTTACCCACTTCTTATTTTCACAGATCTCACAAGTGTGATCCCGTGTCGGTCCGATCTTTTTTGTATGACCGCAATGACAGCAGGAATAAATATCGTGTTCCTTTATTTCCTCTACCTGTTGATCAAAAAGCTCCGGAATAACGGGTAAGCCATACTCTACTTTCTCATCTGGCAAAAAATATATACTAAGTTGTCCAGATGCTTCAATATAAGCAGACTCTATCTGCCCGAGATGTTTTACACCATGTTGCCGAAGATCCTCGAATAATTCATCATGACGAAGGTTTTCCAGTGCAGCATTTTCTACTGCAAACCGACAGTCTTTGACCAGTCGTGCATGAGTTCCTTCTATTAAGTCATCCAATGCCTGGACCCTGGCAGTTAAAAAATTAACGATCTTATACATGACCACAACGCAAGCAAAAACCAGTATAGCCGGAAGAACGCCAACCTTTTTGTAAAACATGGGGTCACCTGCAGCAGAACCCAGTGTAATAATAAGCACCAATTCAAAAACGCCTTGTTTGGTCCCTCTTCTGCCAAGGATCCTCATAGCTGAAATAGCTACAAGAAACATTACAGCACTTCTTAAAAGAACTTCGTATAAAAAATTCCATTCTTCCTCCCCTAACAAGAAGGTTCTCCAATCAATTTGCAATAGCATAATCTAAAGTTTTATAAACTCCACATGCAAATTGAGTGCTAAAAGATTGGCATGATCGAATATCTAAAAAAATTCCGGGTAGGATTACCGGGCCGTTCGGGACTGCGTCCGCAAGTTTCAAATAAGCGTTGCTTATTTTCACTTGTGCTCAGGGCAGAATTCCTCAACAATTGTTGAATAGAATTGTTGCAGTAGAAGTGAGTGACCCTTCAGGACTGCGTCCGCAAGTTTCAAATAAGCTTCGCTTATTTTCACTTGTGCTCTGGGTAAACTGCGACGCATTTGCTCAGTAATGATGTGAATGACGAACACTTCGCTTCGCTCAGTGCAGGCTCCGCGTCGCAAGGGACGATGAATAGAATTACAATAGATGGCAACTAAAAGCTAAAAACCATAAACTATAAACCAATATCAGCCTTTCTTTGTTGTATCAGTTACAGGTTTTTTTGGCCTGGTAAAAATATTTTTGATCTTATCCTTAATACCAGGATCAGTCTTCTTTTTGGATGTGTCTGCAGGATCATTTGTTTTTGTTGTGTCCTTACCAAATATCTGCTCCAGTAATTTCTCCTTCACTTCTTGTTTCGCTTTGTCTTTTACAACGTTCAATGAATCCTTTGCTCTTGCCTTAGCACTGTCAATTTTTTGTTGTGCAAAATCCTTTGCCTGCTCTTTCAATTGGTCTGTTGCATCACCAACAACTTTTTGCAGATCAATTTTTATAGAAGGACTATTAACATTCCCACCCATTTTTACACTAAGATCTACCATCTCGCTAAGTTTTAAAGGAATGCCCTTGCTTGTTGCCTGTGTTATAAGACCATTCACCAAATTATTTCCCTCATTACCGAGATATTTTCGCGGAACTTTCATTTCAATTATATAATCAAGTGACTGATCAAAACCATGCATCCCTCCAATTTGCATTTCAATATCCTCCACTTTCAGGTTGAATGGCTTTACCAATACTTTGCCATTGGCGAATTCAATATAATTCTTAAAATCTTTTATGGTGATCGACTTCAACCTGTCAATTTGCAGCGCAGCAGCTAATTTTTCTACCGGGGCAAAATTCTTCAACAATCCTTCGATCAATAACAAATTCCCTTTTCCAGTTAATGTTTTCAGATCAGGCATCATATTGCCGCTAAGATTTCCTGTCATCGCCAATTCTGAATTAAGTTTTCCTGCAAGGAATTTACCGATCGGCATAATGGCCTGTATAGTATTAAAAGCAAAAAATGCTTTTTGCACATTCACATTCTTTACATCATAGCTCATGCTGATCGCTGGTTCTTTTTTATTGGTCTTTGTAGAATAAGAACCAGTAAATGCAATTGTCCCATCCAATGCTTCTGTTTTAACATTCTGCAATTTTATTGTTTCATCTTTTACTATAACCGTTCCGTTGATATTGTTATAATCGACTTTATCGTATTTTACCTTCTGTGCTTTTGTATTGATGGTAAGATCAATTTTGGAGGGAACAATAAATGGTTCCGCTGTTGTAGCAGTAGTAGTCGTAGTACTTGTCGTAGTATCTGTACCCATCCAGTCATTCAAATCCATATTATCAGCTGCTATGTTCAATGTTCCTGTCAATGGCTGGTCCTGCATGGTATATCCAACGAGATTATTTAATGTCCCATTACCAGTGAAATTTGTATTCAGGTAATTTCCGTTCAGTTCTTTTATTGTAACAGTTTTTTGATCGAAGGCTAATTCGGTTTTGGAAACAGTGACACCTGTCGGATAATCTTTTGATGTGTATTTTAAATTGTTTACACCAGCCGTACCATTTACAGAGATCTTATCATATTCCTTTTTGTCGATGGCTGTTTTATTTCCACTGAAACTGAGATCTCCATTTAATATTCCTGAAATGATCGTTCCGGCTTCGAGCTTTGTAAACTGTTTGATATTATCCAATGTAAATCGTCCTTTTGCTGTTCCTGAAAAATCAGCTGATGTCATTGGGTGTTTCAGTTGTAAAGAAAAATCAACCGGGTCTTTACCAACTTCAATATGTGCAGAAGAAATATTGATAGAAGTATTATCAGCAATACCACCGCTGTTCTCAATATTTACTTTCATATTTCCATTCTGAATTGGTTGCGGAAAAGCACTGGACGAATAGAAAAAATCTTTGATATCAAGAAAACCACCGGCAGTAAAATCACCCTGCTGATCTTGCAAAGCAGCCATGGCGCCTTTTGCAAATACATCAGCCCAAACCAAACCGGAAAGTTTAGTATCACCGGGCAATTTTGCAAACTTCGTAACATTAGCAAGATCCAGTTTTCCTTTTGCAACAGCATCAATGTATTTTAGGGTCTCCGGATTCTTAAACAATAATTTGAAATCGAAAGGTTCATTATCCATTTCTATATGTCCTTTTGAAATATCTATAACTGCATTATCTGGTTTGCCATCTGGATTACTCGCATGGATCGCCAATTGTATATTCTTTACTGGCTTTGGAAGATCAGGGTATTGAAAAAATCCATTTGTTATATCAAGGTTCACATCATAAGCAGGCATTTGCTGTGGACTATAGGTACCTTTTACAAAACCATTAAAGGCTGCTTGTCCACTTGTTTTTATTTTGTCAAAATCCTTTTTATAAATGCCGGGTATCAGTGAAAGGATATCTTTAAATTCATTAGAAGGAGTTTTGAATTTAATATCCATATTGTAAGTGCTGTCATTCACCAATTGGAAAAAACCTTCTGCATTCAGGCTTAGATTATTCAGCTTGATCGATCCTGTTTTAAAAGTGTATTTACTGTTAGTATTGTCTATTTGAACATCAGCATCGATCTCTGCCTTTGTATTGTTGAGATAAGGAATAGAAGTATAAATAAGCCCGGCATTATCGGCTTTTGTTTTTGTTTTCAATGTAAATATATCTGCGGTAAAGTCGCCGCTGCCTTCATGATCGAAATTGGAGATCTCGGAACTTATATCTGCAGTTTCATCTTTGTAATATAGATAACCGTTTTTGATCTCATATTTCTGCAGATTCATTTTGAACTCAGAAGGAGATGTGTCCGTTAAACCGGTTGTATCGTTATCAGGCCGGGCAATATCCCAGTTAGCTTTTCCATCTTTATTCACCAGTGCATGTATTCGGGGTGATTCCAGGAACACACCGTATACTTTAATATCTTTTCCTTTGATGGCGCTGATAAGATTGACTGAGGCATCCAATGTTTTTGCAGCGATCAATGTGTCTTTGGCGAATTCATTTGTGCCCACAACAGAAAGTTCATCGAGTGAAATAGATATTTTAGGAAAATGACTGAACAGGGAAAGACTTACATCTTTAAAATCCACTTTAGCTACGAGTCCTTTATTGATCTCCTTTTTAACAAGAGTGGTTATTTGCTTTTTGAAAATAACAGGGATCAGGAAAGCAACTGCAATAAGGGCAATGAGTGTAATGCCAGTTATCATCAGGGTTTTTCTTAGAATTTTTTTCATAGCGGATGGCTAAGATGGTTTATCGTTATCAAAAAGGCAAAGTTAATGACAATAAACCCTGCCGGAACCGTAAATGTCTATCGTTTATTTCAGATCGTCCTGCGTAGGTTTCTCTCAACGTCATAAATGAATACGGACGGACGTAATATATTATGAAAGGTGAAACAGTTCAAATACAAACTTCTATCTTTAAATACAATGAAGACCCGGGCTTGCATATTAATTGTTCTTTGGACCGTGCTGCTTATTGAGCCTCTTTCTGCCAATTTGAATATTGAAACCGTTTATTCTTCCTCTTGCTCAAAGAAACAAGAATCTCAATCTTCATGTTCCAAATCGAAATGTGATCAACCGAAGGATAACGAGGAAGAAAATGATTGTGAGGAGAACCGTTGCAATCCCTTAATGTCATGCCCGACTGGAAATTTTTATTTGTTTGGTCATCCACAATTGTCGATCGCTCCTTTTATATTGTCAAAACAAAAAGCGATCTTAATCAATGATAATCGAATTCAGAAACAGCAGTCCGAGTGTTGGCATCCTCCTGAAATAATTTAATTATTTTCCGCAATTAAATTATTTATTAATCAACCATTTTAAAATGAAACATATACTAGTAGCAATACTGGCTGTTAGCTTATTGTCTTTGTCTGCAACTGTAGTAAATGACGGAGGCAAAAAGAAAGCCAGGAAAAAAGCTCAAACCGAGATCAAAGACAATTCTTGCGACCCTAAAAACTGCGATCCCAAAAATTGTGATCCTAAGAATTGTGATCCCAAGAATTGCGATCCTAAGAATTGTCAATACCCGTCTGATAAAAAAGACGAGAAATGTTCAGCAGCAGCATCGACTTGCCCGAACAATAAATAAATGTTGAAAGATACATTTGAGCCACTTCCGCAAGGAGGTGGCTTTTTTATTTTTACGAGTTGCGCTATAATGACTAAATCGTTTCCTTAGAATGTTGTTTGATGGCTCTTATTTTCTTCCTGTACTTATCATTATTTATTACGCTAAATGAAGAAATCTTTTCAATCCTTAAAAGAATAGTGGAAAACACAAGCATCCAAATCATAAAAGCAGCAATGTTGATACGTTCCCATAACCCAATATATGGTGTTGGCAGATTTTTATCGACATTAGGAGCATCGATGAAGGTCAAGACTCCAAACACAATAAAAACGAGAATTGTGACGAAAGAATAAAATCGAAATCCTTTTCCAAAAGCAGTCGCACCAAAACCAATCGAGAGGAACATGAGCAGTACTGTTACTGAGGCCATAACGAGATGCCATGTATCAGAAAAAGTTCCGCCACCTGCTGCCAGCACTTCACGTTGATGCATGGGAGACCATGTCAAACCTATCAACCCGTTAATGATCAGCAAAACTCCGACAATGTGTAACGAACGTTTTCCATCAGCAGAACTAAAAACACCCAAGCCAAATACAGCAATAAGCAATGTGTAAACTATCCCCAATGGGAACCATAATGGTCTTGTTGGTGCGTCAACAGCAGATAACTCACTAACAGTTTGGGTAACCCAATTGTATCCTTTATCTAAAAAAGGAATAAAAATATTCATGGCGATATAAAGCAATGAAGCCGCTATACCGCAATAGAGCAAGTACTTCCGTCCCATAGTTTTATTCTTTGGTGACTATTGCAAGGTAACTATGGAAGCAACGAAAAACACTGACGTTTGTCAATGAGAGAAATGATAATTGAAATTTTTGATGACTCCGTGCCTCTGTGTTCAAAAACTATCCTAAATACTTTTCAAGATGTTTTTTGAAATAACCTGCACTATCAGTAATACTTTGAATAGGATCAGTTGCAAAATTGCCACCCTGTTCTATATAGTAATATTGAAGACCCGCACGGGATGCCTCCGGCAGAATAACCGTAAAGTCAATAGAACCATTACCCAGCTCTGAATAGTCACGGGTAACTTTATCCATATCTTTTATATGCCACATCACAAAACGCCCTGGCTGTAGTTTGAACAATTCGGAAGGACTCAGTTTTGATGAATGCATGACCCAGTAAAGATCCATCTGCAGTTTAACAAGAGCAGGATCTGTTTCCTTCATGATAATATTATAACCGTTCTCTCCTCCATGATCAGTAAATTCAAAATCATGATTATGATAAGCAAACCCCAATCCGGCTTTCTTTATCCGTTCACCGATCGCATTCAGCTTTGGTGCAAGCAGCCTGAAATTCTCAATCGTTCGGAAAGCAGGATCAAGCCATGGCCAGGTAATATAGCGCTGACCAAGAGCATGTGCTCCTTCTATACATTGATCAACATACCGCATCATTGCATCAGAGGGCTTATCGAATAATTTTGTAAAATCATAATGGCCACTTGTCGTTATCATATTGTTATCAGCCAGCAATTGTTTAAAAGCCGCAGCTTTCAATCCATAATATTTTCCCTGTTCCGGATCATAGCCATAGGTTTCGCAATCCTCATAACCAATAGAAGCGATCTTTTTTATTGTACCGGTAAGATCATTCGCCAATGGACCACGAACTGTAAAAAGCTGCAATCCCATTTTATACTTTGCAAAAGGATCAACGCTAAACCCATGAAGGGCTAACCATGAAGCAGACATAACTGATACTGACTGAAAAATAAAATCTTTCCGGTTGATAAATCTGGATTTGGCCATTTCAGTTTACTTTGATCAGTGTAATTTATTCTAAGTAGCGACACTTTCAAAACTTACTTAGTGCAGTTTGGTTTTCAGCATCCCCGCTGTTTTGCTGTTAATCTAATACTTCACAATCAAACCCATATTCCTTTACGAGTATCATTATCCTTAACGCCTCCATATTATCTCCTTCAACTCTAAGCACCTTATCACGATCTGAAAGGTCAAAATTAATTTTAAACGATGGGAATGCTTCAGACAAAATACGAAGCAGCATTTTGCTTTGTGTCTTTTTTTGAACATTTGTTTTAAAAACTTCAACCATTCCTTATCAAATTATTATTTATACTAACTGCATATTTGTCGTTATACTTATTTATTCTTCAATGTCAATCGTAGTTCGTGCAATTGTTGTAAGCCATAGTAAAGCCCAACCAGTATAACTTGTCCCGGGCTATCCGGGAGCAGCAAGTCTAATGTTAGCGGTTCGTTTTTTTTCGTCAGTTACTTTTTTCAGTTATCTCTACCCCAGATCGTATTGCCGCTTGAAGTATATCAATGTTTATATCTTTTATGGTTTTGAACTTTATGCAATACCCGGTTACACTCGCCTTGCCAAGTTTTTTCTCATACGTTTGGGCTAAGTATGTTTTATCCTTGATACCCATGATATAGACAGAGATGCCGGTTGTGTTTGCGCTCAAACCAATTTGATAAAACTCCCTCGTTGTTCCATCAGCATATTTAATGGTGTAAGATCCATATCCTGCATTAGGATTAGAAACGATTTTACCTTTGTCGTCTTTGCCATCAAGGAACCATAATTTACATGCCGGCATTGTTTCCAGGATGATGCGGTGCAGCTCTTGCATTTCGCTGCGTTTTGGTTCAGGCTGGCTGGTAATAAATTGCTTGATTTGTTCTTTTACATTCATAGAAATTTACATGTCGCGTATTTTACCTTTTTACTATTTGATATGCAGATCCGCCAGGTTATTTTAAAAAACTATTTATGTAATTCAAAATTGTTGTTGTCTCCATCATCAGGCTCACATGTCCTTGTGAGGGAACAATAGCCAGTTGCGATTTTGGCATTGGTTGCATGTCAGCAAAAACGCCACCTCCAAGCAAGTGATATGTTTTCATCAGCTCTATTTTATCAGTTCCATCATTGTCACCAGCAATAATTAGTACTGGTGCAGCGATTTTTGCAATATTGGCATCGCCTATATTAAAATTTTCACCAATATGCGCAAGCATTTGAGTTACAAATTTTCTCCAATTGTCTTTATCTGGTGCTACAGTATCATATTCCATTTTCATGGGTGTATCATCAAAAAATTCAGGTTTAAAATCTTTCAAAGCATCATTACCTATAGGTAACCATCCATTCGATTTATAGGTAGAAGATATGATTATTAACTTCCGTAATCGCTTGGGGCTTTGCACAGCAAATTGATAAGCCACAGTGCCGCCCATACTGTATCCTGCTACATCTGCACTATCTATTTTAAGATAATCCATCAGTTTTTCTACATCTTTTGCCAATGTTTTAATATCTAATTTTCTATCAGAATAAGGTGTATGCCCATGTCCCTGCATTTCAATGGCAATTACTTTCCTGGTTTTTGATAGTTCGGGTATCAATTGTCCCCAGTTCATGTTAATTGTATAAAATGCCCCATGCAATAGAATGATAGGCTTTCCTTCCCCATATACTTCGTAATATAATTTGATACCATTAATAGGTGCATAACCACTGTTGGAAGGCTTGATCTGTTGTCCGCTTGATGAAGCCGCTATAAACATAATTGCAATTAGTAGTATTGCCCTAAGAGGATTATGTGTTTTGAGAAAACTTTTCATAACAATGTTTTTAATTTATTGATATTACAAAGCCGCCAATTACTTACCTCTTAGTTTTGGGCAAATTCCACGATCCATTCAATACCATATTTATCTCTAAAACAACCAAAATATGAACCCCAGGGACCATCACCAATAGGCCCTTCTATTTGTCCTCCCACTGAAAGTCCATTAAATAATTTGTCTGCTTCTTCTTTACTTTCTGCAGTTATTACAATTTTACTTCTGTTCTCATTTTCGTTAGTTTTTCCCATAATTTCCGGAACATCATTTGCCATTAGTATACTACTTTTACCGATAGGCAAAGCAATATGCATAATTTTATTTTCTTCTTTTTCCGCTACCGGGAATTCAGGACTAGCAAGGTCTTTGAAACGAATTACCTTCGCAAACTCTCCGCCAAATACTGATCTGTAAAAGGAAAATGCTTCTTCGGCATTTCCGTTGAAGTTGATGTGAGGATTGATAAGTGCCATAATGTTGTTTTTTTGGTTGTTAATTTTTTTTAGTTGTCTTGATCACTGTATTTGCGATTCCAATAATTCTTCAAGGATATTCAATGTCATGGTGAATCCTTCCTTGAAGCGATTGTTAGCCATCATTTCCAGGGTGGCAAGATCTTTATATTTGATAGCCATCCTGAATGTTGTAATTCCATTTGCTTCGCTGAAATCCAGGTTATTTTCCGCCCCGTAAAATCCGGGGCTGATATTTTGATCTTTGTCGCTAAGGCCAGAAATGAAATTGAAATTCGTCTTTGGAGAAATGGAGGTAAAATCCTGGACGGAAAAATATTCCTGTCCTTCTGGACTAATCATTTTATAAAACCTCCGTCCTCCAACCTTGAAGTCCATAGAAATTGTTTGAGTTATCCAGGGTTTAGGTGCACCCCACTGGTCAAGAATTTCTGCTTTCGTAAAGGCATCCCAAACCAAAGAGATTTCAGCTGCAAATTCCCTGGTTATGAAAACGGTGTTTGTTGTTTTGTCAACAGTAAAATCAAAAAGCAGGTTGTTTATCATGATTTATGATTTTATCATTTTTTAGATAAAGTTGCCAATAAGTTTTCCAGGTTGCTCAACGACATTTTCATTCCCTGTGTAAAGCCATCCAATATCCTTTCTAACCTTTCAAGAGATTCATTGTAAATGATAATGTTCACTATGGTGGTTCCATTTTCTTCGCTGAAATTATGATCCCATTCAGAACCATGCAATTCAGGATTTTCATCCTTATCAGTAAAAACATTATACATTTTAAAGTTCGTCTTTGGAGTAATGGAAGTATATTCCTGCAATGCCCAGTGTTCATTACCGTCGGGACTTACCATGGCATAAAACCTTTTACCACCCACTTTGAAATCCTGGTATTTTGTTTTTGAGATCATTGGTTTTGGCGCAATCCATTGGTCGATCAATTCTGCTTTGGTAAAAGCATCCCATACCAATGAAAGTTCAGCATTGAATTCCCTTTTTATGTGTACCGTTTTGGATGCTTTGTCAACAGTAAAATCAAATAGCAAACTGTTTGTCATTTTTTTTGTTTTTTCATTGTTGATAATAATTTGTCAAGTTCATTGAACTTGGTTTCCCAAATTTTTCTGAATTGGTCTATCCATTTATCGATCTCTTTCATTTTTTCAATTTCAAGTGAATAATAAATTTCCCTGCCTTTGTTTTCCTGTTTTACCAGTTCGCATTCTGTAAGTATGCGAAGGTGTTTAGAAACAGATTGCCTGGTCGTGTGGAAGTTGTCAGCAATGGCGTTCGGTGTCATTGCCTGCAATGCAATTAAAGTAATAATTGCCCGCCTTGTAGGGTCAGCTATTGCCTGGAAAATATCTCTTCTCATATTGGTTTAATTTTTTATTGTGAAGCCATTCGGTTGCAAATATATGTGCAGCCATTCGGTTTCGCAAATTTTTTTTTCCAAAATATTTTGCAGTGGAAAAAAGTCTATGGATTTTGGCTGTTCTTTTTTACCGGCTCATAGTAAAGCATTAATGCTCCACAACCAAATGTTTTTGTTCTTAAGAGTTTAAGATCAATCCTATCTGTGATGTTTTTAAACAATTGTAAGCCACTTCCTAAAACAGTTGGGTGGACGCCAAGCTGGTATTCATCAATTAAGCCAAGTTGCGTAAAGGCTACTATTAAACCCGGGCTGCCAACTCCGATATCTTTACCCGCTTGCTGCTTGAGTTCTAAAATTTCTTCTTTAATAATTTCTTTTTTCAGAATTGTATTTTTCCAATCCACATTTTTCAGCGTACGGGAATAAACGATCTTTGGAATATTGTCAATTAATACTGCAAAATCATCCATTGGTTTGTTGCCAGTAGGATCTTTTACGACAGAGGGCCAATAACTTTCCATCAGTTGATAGGTTATCCTTCCGTATATAAGGGTGCCCGTATTACTTAATAGCTCATTATAATGTTGATGTATTTCGTCATCAGCGATCATTGCAGTGTGGTCGCAGAAACCATCAAGTGTCATATTCATTGCTGCAATTAACTTTCTCATATTTTGTTTTAATTCTTGTACAGAAAGTTAATTCATTTTCGGTTTTTGCAGCGAAGAACAATGGAAGAAAGAAATGGCAACTAAAACTCCCGAAGGTTTGCCCTCCTACTTCAATTATGTTGTACTGGTTGCGGGGCAAGACCCCGTGCGGACGGAAGCATTTAATCAATCTATCGATACAGTTGTCAGCAATGACAAACGTTTCATTGCGGGGTGTTCTCCAGCAGTTAATTCTTTTCTCAAATCTTCAATTTTCTTTTTACTTTGAGTATATATTTCAAAAATCAAATCAATTCATTCTAACTAATCTAACGCTGGTTGCTATATGAAAAAATTATCTTCCCGGTCTTTGCTGTTGCTATCGATCATTTTGTCGTTAACATCATGGAGTCAAAAAAATTCAAACCCTGTATTGACTATTAAAGGTGGCCAGGTAAAAGGTGTTGAGACTCCCACAAAAGGAATTATCGCATATAAAGGAATTCCATTCGCAGCTCCTCCTGTAGGCAAACTACGGTGGAGAGAACCACAACCTGTGGTGCCCTGGAAAGGTGTGAAAACAGCAGACAAATATGGCGCTGCTGCTATGCAGATCACCTGGGATCCTCAAAGTTTTTATGGCAAAGAATGGCGAGCCAGTGGCAGTGTCCCGTTTAATGAAGATTGTCTTTATCTGAACATCTGGACGCCTGCAGCAGGTGATAAGAATAAAAAACTTCCGGTTGCTATGTGGATACATGGAGGTGGCTACCGTGAAGGATTTGCTTTTGAGCCTGAAATGGATGGTGGTGAAGACTGGGCTTCCCGCGGAGTGATCTTCGTATCAGTGACCTACCGTCTTGGTGTTATTGGTTTTTTCTCTCACCCCCTTTTATCGGCGGAAAGTCCTCATGGCGTTTCCGGCAATTATGGATTGATGGACCAGGCAGCGGCGCTTAAATGGATATATGATAATATCGAACAGTTTGGCGGTGATCCAAAAAACATAACCATCTTCGGACAGAGTGCAGGTGCAGGAAGTGTGCAATCTTTATGTGCTTCACCAATTTCAAAAAACCTGGTGAGCAAAGCTATAAGTATGAGCGGTGGTGGATTGAGCAATGCAAGACCTGGTACTCCTTTGGACAGTGCACAACTGGCCAACAAAAAAATGATGGACCATTTTGGAAAAACCACGTTAGATGATATGCGGGCTCTTTCTTTTGATGAATTGATCCAGATGTCTCAAAAATATACAGAGGCTACTAAAACCCGTATTGGCTGGAGCCCGGTTATCGATAATTATTTTTTGCAGAAAACATTCTATAATGCAGCAATTGCTAAAGAAATACCTGACATTCCTTACATGATAGGGTTTACTGCAAACGATCTGAGTGATATGACGAAGCCTGTAAGTGATTTTTGTGCTTTACGTGCAACACAAAGCAATAAACCTGCTTATGCGTATTTATTCCAGCGCCAACTTCCCGGCGATTCAAGTGGAGCTTTCCATTCTTCGGATCTATGGTATATATTTCATTCCATGCGGCATAGCTGGCGGCCCTTTACTGCAGGCGATAAAGAGTTAAGTGTACAAATGGTAGACTACTGGACGAACTTTGCAAAATTTGGCAATCCTAATGGTAAGAACGGAGATGTATGGAAACCTTATACGGCACAAAGTCCGCAGTTCTTAGTTATGGATGCAGATGGCAATAAAGCACAATTGATGATGACAACATCTCCCATGTATAAAGGGAATGTTATGAGAAGGTAAGAGGGAGTGTGAGGTTGTGCTGGCAGAAATGTTTTCTTTCAAAGCATGTTACTCCTCATAGCATGTTTATTATTTTGATATGACATCATTCATATCGAAAAAATGAGCATCAGCAAAAGCATAAAGTAAAAAAAGAAAGACGCAGTTAACTAAACCTGCATCTTTCTTCATACAGAATATATTTAGTGAACTTTAAAATTCCATTTAGAATTATCACTATTAAAATCAAATTCTGCAAGTGTTGGTGTGCTATCTCCGGAAGATACCAGTGCTAACTTCTTCCCTGAAGCCGGAACTAACTTGGGCATTATTCTATAAGTTCCATCAGTTAATTGATCGATTCGCCATAATTGTTCCGGTGTGCCGGTAAATGCCGGCACTGTTATTACTTCAGCATCCGCCGTAGCCGCTAATGCCCGATCTGTTCCTGCAATAACAATTT
Source organism: Chitinophagaceae bacterium (assembly GCA_036524255.1). GTDB lineage: Bacteria > Bacteroidota > Bacteroidia > Chitinophagales > Chitinophagaceae > VBAS01. The sequence continues at coordinate 5,374 of DATDCP010000235.1, read as the reverse complement.
TATAATAGGGTCCACCTAAATATCCTGTGGTATCAGGGGCATCCGTGATCGTCCATTTCTGATGAGGACGGAACATATAATCACCTATTCTCACATTAATATTTCCTGTTGGCCAGTTTTTATTTACATCTGCTAATTCCTGGGGAGGAACTGGTTTTATTGGTTCATTGTTGGCCTGGCCAAAGCCCCGAGGTCCACCTGCGATTCTTGTAAGATCAACAGCTAGTTCTAAAGCATATCCTCTTCTCACAGATTCAATTTCATAAGTGCCCTCTTTAAACTTATCTCCTGCAACAGGCCATCCGTCTTTCCAAAGCAGTGGGAGTATACCCAATACGCTACGACCACCTTGCTCTAAATCTGCTTCATAATGCAAAGACATTTTTTCAACTCCTTTCTCAAGAATCATATGTCCAAAATGCCCGGGACCTATTAATCCCCCGCGGGTAGCAACAACCATTTTGCCGCCACCTTCCAACATACTTCTTCCCACGTTATCGAGGTAAGGACCTGTTACTTGTTTGGAACGGCCTACCACTACATTGTACGTTGAGTTTGCACCATCGCAACAACTACCGTGTGTGGCAAGAAGGTAGTACCAACCATCACGATATACTATATCTGCGGCTTCACACACAATGGCTACATCAACAGGTTTATTACCCTCTTTGAGTTTTCCTGTTTTGGGGTCCAATTCTATAATACGAGTGAATCCAAAATAGGTACCATACGCTAGCCAAAGACGTCCGGTAGTTGGATCTAATAGAACACCGGGGTCGATAGCGTCATTCTCTTCATAACCATCAGATGTAGCAACTACAACCGGTTCAGAATATTTAAAGTCAGGAGATTTTGGGTCCAATGTTTTGTTCCACATAGTAAGAATGGCGCCTTTGTGGTTGCTTCCACCACCGGTTGCACCATAAATAACTAGATAGCGGTCGCCAATTTTGATAGCATCGGGAGCTGCTCCACCTCCCGGCCGCACACCACCGCCATTCCATGTCCAACCGTCTTCGGATATTAAACCACCACCGCCTGTGCCAAATGTGTAATACTTTCCGTCACATTCAATAATAGTTGACGGGTCATGGATAAATGGTCTTCCCACCTGTGCTATTACTGTTTGTGTTATCAAAACTGCTAACAAGGCAGTTATAGTTATTTTCATTCTTTTCATAATAAACTTCGATTTCAGAATAATTGATATCTTAAATAGACTAACAAATTTTATTGGTAACTAATAGTGAAGTTTTTTACTGGCAATCCTTTTTCATCCAAAAAACGAACACAGAAGTTAGCCATACCCGGTCCATTTATCACGGCCCCACGGATGATGTTCTTTCCTTTTTTAAGTGTTAAACGCGAAGAGGTAACATTATCCACAATCATATCCCTGTCACCGGAAAGTATAAGTGCTTCCTGGCCATTCAACCACCACATGCTTCCGGAATTACATCCGGCAGTCATACGAACGTTTTTCATTTCTTCCGGGCAATCGATGACGGTGACAAGCCAAACAAGTATGCCGTATCGCGGCTGGTTTATAGCGTACGTAAAATGGTATAAATTAAAGTTGAATGCCTTGCTGTCCAAAGCATACCACTTCAGTTCCTGGTTTCCCACTTTTACAGTTTCTCCATTTTTGGGAACTATGGTGTAATCGTTGGAAAAATTATCAGTTGAAAAAGTTGTTTTGAGGTAGGTGTCGGTTAAAATACTATTCCTGGCAATGTCTTTCTTCACTGGTTCCAGCACCAGCCAGCGTTGAATGAATCCCTTGGCGTTTGGTGCCTTTTTTGCACCAGAAGCCGGCGTAAAATGTTTGGAAAGCGTATGTGTGGTATCGCCTTTTATAGGTATGGGAGGCAGGGATGGTCTTGGTGGTTGCCCCGGAGGCTGTGCTGATACGGTAATAATAACTGATTGTAATACTAACAAAACGACAAAAGCCATAGCTGGCAACAAGGATCTGCGTTTTCTGTTCATAGTAGATTTCTTTTGTAATAATTGTTGTTTCTGAAATTGAGCATACTATTATGCAATAATACAAAAAGAAGGTATTAAAAAAGTAAACGCCTCTTGAATCAACAAACGTCTATCTTTTTTAATAAAGGGTTCAGTTTAGTGAGCCTTCAAAATAAATTTTATTCCGTCATAAAAACTCGGATAAGGTACGTGTCCATAATTTTCATAAGTCACATACTTGTAAATTACCCTATCGCCTAATTTAGTTTTTACTTTTTCTGAAAATTCAAGCATTTGCCGGTGTATGGTATGGTCAGGATCATTTTCATCTATCAATGAATTTGCCATAAAAATTTTCTTGCCCTTATATTGATCAGGGTTTTGAAATGCCTTATCAGTTAATGTCACAAAATAATCATTCATATCACCTAACCAACCTGCGCTGCAACCTATATATGCATTAAATAATTTTGGCTTTGTTAAAAAAGTATACAGCGTAAACAATCCACTCAAAGATTTCCCGCACAGTATTCTTTGTTCATTGGTTCGATATTTTTTCTCAATATAGGGAATCAGTTCATCCCTGATATAAGTGAGAAATTTTTCAGCACCCGGTATTGGCACAGTAAAAGACTTCGTACTAACAGGCATCATATCCCTGTTCCTGTCAATATTCTCAATACCGACAATGATCATATCTGAAATATTTTCCCGGTTATGCAACCGGATCATATCTGCTTTTGTTTGAAGAAGCAAATTAATAGTGCCATCCAATAGATAAAGAACCGGATACGATTTCTTTGAAGTATCGTAATCGTCCGGAAGATGTATTAATATTTTTCTATTCTCATGAAGTATTCCAGATTTAATACTGTCTCTAAATCCTATTTTTATATTGATATCTTGTCCGTAGATCACTCCCGATTTTACCAGGCCAAGGAGAGTTATCGTCATAAAATAATTGTTGAAAATAAATTTCATGTTAGTTAGGGTTAAGTTTCTACCAACTCTCTGTACTGCGAAAGTTATTGTACAGAAAGTTAATGAATTCCAATTGTAAGTTGTAAGGAATAAATAAATGCATTTCAATTTTCCACTGTATAATTCAGTTCAGTTACCCCGCAAGTAAATTGCCGGGTGGTCAATAGTTTTAATTTTATTTTGTCTTTGATGTCTACAAACAATGGAATGCCTTGTCCAAGAATAATTGGGTTAACAAAGAGCCAGTAGCCGTCAATTAAATTCAGTTGAATAAGTGAATGTGTTGCTGTCGGGCTACCAAAAAGCAAGATGTCTTTATCTCCACTTTTTTTTATTTCATTTATTCTGTCCGAAAGGTTGTCGCTGATAATTTTTGTGTTAGTCAAACCCGCTTCTTTCATTGTTTTTGATAAAACAACTTTGTGAACTTTGCTATACCACTTTGAATGTTCAATGTCGTGCTTGCTTGCTGTCGGCTTATCTGCTGCAGTAGGCCAGTAACTTTCCATCAGCTGATAAGTTGCTCGTCCATATAATGCAGTGTCGCCTTCGCTTATCCGCTTACCGACATGATCAAAAATTTCCTGATCCACTTTGATCCAGTCCATTTCTCCGTTCAGTCCTGCTACAAAACCGTCAAGCGACATGTGCATAAATGAAATTATTTTTCTCATATAGTTCTACTTTTATTGTTGTCTATGGTTTGACTTGTATTTCAAATCTTCCAATGAGTAGTACCCTCTTTCTATTCCTTATTTAGTGTTATTGTATACCAACTGTTTAATTTCACTTATCTGAACAACAGGCTGCACATTGGTATAATTTTTAAAGTCATTGACAACTGCATCCCTGTTTTGTGCTATCGCTTTACCATATTCAGCGACATCACTAATGTAAAAATAACCTATCGCTAAAAAAGGTACTTTATCATTGGGTGTTCTACCATGCAGGCCTTTATCTATTTCATAAAATTTTAAATTTTTGCCTAAAAACCCTGCTACCATAGGCATGTGTTTTTTTTCATAATAGTCCATATCAAAAGTTTTATCGTCCCCATTAGCATAAAGTATTGCTACTTTAAACATTCCAACTGTTGGTGTAGATGGAGAACTTACCTGGCTGGTTTTGCAACTTAGCAAAACAACAAAAGCGAAAAGCAACGAGAAGAATTTAAGTTTTCTTGTCATATAAAATGGTTTTAAGTTTTTGTTGCATCGGTATGAATAATTGCAATGTTATGCGCTGCGTTTGTTGTCAGAGTTATCTAAATTGACGATAATTATTCAGTCAGGTTTTTTATAAAGGATTTCTATTTTTAGTGAGTTGTTCCGCCAGCCCTATCAGAATCCCTTCAGGACCGCGTATGTAACAAAGTCGATACAATTCTTCATACTTAACCACTTCTCCGACGAGCTGCCCACCAATTTTTTGGAGTCTGACAAGTGTATCATCGATGTCTTCCACAGTGAACATAACCCGTAAATAGCCAAGAGCGTTTACCGGGGCGTTGCGGTGATCGGCTACAACGGGCGGAGTTAGAAATCGTGATATCTCAAGCCGACTATGGCCATCGGGAGTAACCATCATTGCAATCTCGACCTGCTGGTTTCCTAGTCCGGTGACACGTCCAGCCCATTCTCCTTCTATTGTTGCACGTCCTTCAAGTTTTAAACCAAGCTCGGCAAAAAAAGCAATGCTCTCATCGAGGGCTTCTACCACAATGCCGACATTGTCCATGCGTATTAATTTGTTTTTTGTTATAGCCATAGTTAACTTATCAGTTAATGTAATGGTTTCAATATAGAGTGTCTATTCGATTAAGTGCATTTTTCAGGCACTGTTTTGAAGTAGCGCATAACTCGTCGCTTTACAAAAGTTTTGTACAGAAAGTTAATTCATTTTCTTTTTTGCTGCGAAGAACTATGAAAGAAAATACAGGAGCCACAGAGGTAAAATGACACGGTGATACACAGAGATTCTCCGTGTTACTCTGTGCCCCCTGTCTCCGTGGTTTAAAAAAAGAATTTGAAACTTTCGGTTGTTAGCGTGAAGAACCAGGGAAGAAATATTGGTTACTACTTAGCAGGTCCTGGAGTTGTTGAGAAATTTATTAATCATTCCGGCTGGAGTTTTTCCATTACCGACTGCTTATACAACCGCCCAATAGGAATCTCAAGTTCGCTGAGCTGTACCGAAAGACCATTATAACCGGAAATTTTATCTAACGAAACCATAAATGAACGGTGCACCCTCACAAACTTATGTTCCGATAAAAGATTCTCCATAGCACTGATAGATTGTTTTGCCAGCAAGTTTTTGCCATCGGTAAGAAAAATTTTTATATAGTCCTTCCAGCTTTCGATATACACGATATCATTCACAAAAACTTTTTTCATATCCCTGTCAACTTTCAGGTATACAAAAG
>DATDCP010000234.1:0-21989 GCA_036524255.1 Chitinophagaceae bacterium | reverse complement strand
TAATAAGTAAATGACCATGCGCCACTGCTTTGCTTTTGCCCATCCAGTACATAGCCCTGCGCTTCAATATGAACGGCATTTACTTTTTTATCTTCTCCTCTTTTAAATATTGCCACTCCGCTGAATTCAACGATTGTAAATGTGTCTCTTCCTAATTCTGTAAGATTGGAAGAACCGGCAGCAGAAGTCATGGTTAATGCTTCTCCTGATAAAGCAACAGTCACATCAGGCACTACACTGCCTTCAGGAAAAACATACCTGCCGACAAAATCAGATAGTGGTGGCTTAGGTGCAGGATCTGATTGGGCATAAGCACTTATAATAAATATTGAAAACAGGATGGATAAGATAATTTTTTTCATAGCTGATGTTTTTAATTTCAAAAGAAAATTAGGTTTTATTTTTTAGATAAAAAAAGGCTGTCGTTAAGACAGCCTTAGATCGTTTATGAACCGTGTTAACTTTGCGCAATGCTTAATCCTACTTTAGCATAATTCACGCTGCCTTTTACTTCAGTATTATCCGTTATCTCTAAAACAAGGACTTTTGATCCGCTTGTAGCTCCTGGATTTAATATTTCAACAGATATCATTCCAAAACTTGAATTGGCGGGAATGGTCCCTGTGCCGGGCAATGCAGTATAATGTGTGCCAGCAATAGCTGTTGATTCGGCAGCTACTACCCTGTAAGTAAAATTGGTAGGTGCAGAACGCTGCGCTCCAACAAGATTTACCCGAAGCTGTATCGTTCCGCTTGTACGTGTAAGGGAAGGTTGGCTTGTTCCTGTGGCTATATTCTGGGCGGGCACCCTGGTAAGAATGGGATATGTTAATCCAGCTCCATTTGCATTCCAGACAGCCGCATCAAATTCTATCACTGTGTCGTTATAGATCACCGGATCATTTTTAATGCATCCATTCAATGCAAATGCTGCGATTATTGTTGTTATAAAAAATATTCTTTTCATAAATCTTTTTTTAAATTAATTAATAACCTGCATTTTGTCTCAAATTGGGGTTACCATCTACATCTGCTTGTGGTATGGGCGCCAAAACCCTTGTATCAGTAAAAGCAAGATTACTATAGGGTGGTGCCTGTTTTATGATATCTCTTCCCAATCTTTTCAGATCAAAGAAACGATGACCTTCATATGCAAATTCAATTCTTCGTTGACGAAGGATCTCTTCATATAGCTGTGGGCCTGTCATCGCAGCGTCGGCAGTTTGTTGTGCAGAACCAGCATAATCTGTGTATCTTCTTGTTTTAAGAAATTGCATATCTGCAAGTGCCTCACCCAGGTTGAAAACAGGTGAACCCGCCGTTGCTTGTGCTTCTGCACGAATAAGATATGCTTCAGAAATTCTGAAGACCGGTACATTATCAAGATTAATAAATCCATTTTTACCTAGATACTTTGTACACTCAACTTTAATATTACCACGGCCTGCAGTGCCCGGTTCATACAAAAGATTTCTTACATCAGTACTCCTGCTGGCAACTGTATGACTCAATGCAAAGTTCGTAGTAGTCATTCCGCCAGTAAGAGTAATACCAAGATCAGTAAGTAAAGAAAGCGTTGGAACCAGGTCTCCGAATCCACCGGTTACAGCTTGGTTGCCCGGCGTTACTAATGTTGTAAAAGAAGTTTGCAATGATTCATTCACACCGATATTTTCACCGTTCGTTAAAAAAGCAACCTGGAAAATAGATTCATTATGAGTACCAAGTCGCCAGTTCGTAACATAATTGGAAACGGTGGTCATTTTACTTCCTGCTGTTGCAATGCATTTGTCTGCCCAGCTTCTTGCAGCAGTATAATCTTTTTTATATAAACTCACTCTTGCTAATAACCCTTGTGCAGCTCCTTTGTTGGCGAGGTTAACACTAGCAGTGCTGAGAAGTTTTGCTTCAGCTTTTGTAAGATCGTTAATGATCTGTGCATATACTACATCGATCGGATCTCTCGTTGGTAAAAATGCAAGTGCGGATTCAGCTGTTGATATGCCGGTAAGCACAACTGGAATACCTCCCCGGTCCTGAGCTGCTACTACTGCTCCGGGTATATAAGCATATACTTTAACCATGTCAAAAAACATCAGGCCGCGAAGAAAATACATTTGACCTTCCCAACGATCACGTTCCGCTGGTGTAATTGCAGGAGTAAATTCAAGTGTTGGCAATTCTTCCAATGCAAGATTGATCTGGTTTATACCGGCATAATAACTAGCCCAGGGAGTTACCGTAAAATGATTTGCCCCTGTTGTAGAATTAGGTTGAGTATTATTTGCTTCCGGTATTAAACGACCAGATTTATTGGTTGCAAAGCCATTATCAGCTAATGCTTCAGGATGTGTGATATAATCACGACCATACATGCGGGCACTTTTAAGCCTGGCATAAAGACCGGTTATTACGGCCTCCAGCGCATCCCTTGATTCTAATGCTGTTTCTGCATCAATTGACTGCTGCGGTTCTATTTCCAGTTGCTTTTCACAACCTGAAGCCAATATTGCAAAAAGACCGGCAGCTATTATATATTTTGAAAATATTTTTTTCATATACATCTTTTTATTCTGTTTTTAAAAACCAAGTTGAATACCAAAAGTTATATTCTTTGTTTGTGGAATAATCCCTGTTGCAGTATTTACAAATTCAATATCATAACTATACCAGTCACTGAACGTTACTAAATTTGTTGCTTGCACATATATTCTTGCATTTGTCATTTTTGCTTTTGATACCCATTTCGCAGGAAGATCATACGCCAGCAATACATTTTTCAATCGTATATAATCTGCCTTGAACCACATTCTATCGCCTGATTGAGCTCCGGAACCTTTTGACTCCGCACCATTGCTATGGAAGCGTGGAATTGAAGTGATCTGGCCCGGTGTTGTCCACCTGTTCTCATATATGTATTGCAGCTCGTTGATACGTGCAATATTCTCGTACAGAAAGTTTACCTGTCCATCAGTAGCCCAACGGCCATATTCACCCTGGAAGAATACATCAAGTATAACCCCTTTGTACCTGAATGATGTTCTTAAACCACCAGTATATGGTGATAAAAGTGTAGGACCTACTACAACTCTATCCTTTGCTAATACTGTATAAGTAAGATTACCCGTACTATCATACCACATCGGGCGGCCAGTGGCCGGACTTACACCAGCAAATTTTTGAGTAAATAATACTCCAACCGGTTCTCCAATTCTGATATCATTTCTGGAAGCGAGAAATTTGTTTCCCCCATAAAGCTCCGTCACTTTCTGGTCATTATATGCAAAAGTGAAATTGACATTCCAGTTAAAATCGCCTGGCCTTTTTGCTTTGAAGATATCAGCACCTAATGTTAATTCAAAACCACGATTTCGAAGTTGACCAACATTAGTGGCGATGGTAGCAAATCCTGTTGTTTGCTGTAATGGCTGATTCAATAAAAGATCCTCGGTTTTCTTATTGTATAATTCGATCGCACCATTTATGCGGCTGTTAAGAAATCCAAAGTCAATACCCAGGTTAGAAGTTGTTGTTTGCTCCCATTTCAAATTCGGATTTTCCAATTGATTGTAAGCAATACCAGGTTGATTATTGTAAACACCAGCGCCACTATATAATCCCAATCCATCAAAGTTTCCGATCTGGTCGTTACCTACCTGGCCATAGCTAAAGCGAAGTCTCAATGCAGAAATAATTTTTGAATCCTCCAGGAAGGATTCACGATCCACATTCCAGGCGGTTTTAATACCAGTAAATAATCCATACCTGTAACCACTTCCAAATCTTGAAGAGCCATCATAACGAAGGATCACACCAACCAGGTATTTTTCTTTAAATGCATAATTCACATTGGTAAAAACGGCATTTTTCCTATACCCTGTAGACGCTTCTCCAACAGCCAGTGGATTGGCTGCATTATTTAAAGATTTAAACTGGAAAGTAGGGAACCCATCACCAGATTCAGTAGTAGTTACTTGATTTTCCTGCCTGTATTCATAACCTGCAAAGCCATCTAATTTAGAATTTTCGCCCAAACTGCGATTAAAATTTAAAGTGACAAAGGTGCTGATGTTTGTATTGTAATCATGCTCCATTTGTACAAGACCTTTGCGGTTAAATGCATCAGCTGTTCTTGAATCTGAAACTCTTTTACCATTCAGATCACGGTAATCAATACCGGCAAATCCTTTGGCTGATAACCAATCCAGGATCTTATATTCGATATTGAAATTACCGACCAGCATATTGGTTCTTTGAAAGCCAGTGTTATAATCATTAACCTGGATGATGTTTTGATTAAGTGTACCAATTAAATTAGCCGGAACATTGCCGGGTGTTCCATAATACGTTCCGTCTGGATTATAAATTGGATTGGTTGGAATAATACCAGATGCAGAAAAGGCGGGGCTCCCCAGGAATGAGCCACTAACAGCAAAGGGTACGTTTTGTTCAAAGGAACTAAAGGAAGTTGATAGCCCAAATGTTAAACGATCAGTTGCCCTGTTTGTTAGATCCAATTTTAAGCCGTATCGCTTAAAGTCCGCTTTTGTCACAATTGTACTCTGGTCAGTATAATTTGCTGAAACCCTGAAAGTACTTTTGTCATTACCGCCGCTTGCCGATATTTCATAATTACTGATTTTGCCATTTTGTAAAGCTGCCTGTTGCCAATCATAAGTAGGAATAGTAGCAATAGCCGAATCAGCCTGCGCAACTGTATATGATTGCGCCCCTGGAAATCGAAGCTCATTCAATACAGTTCTTTTAACTGAAAGATCACTCGGTAGAAGATTTGAAGGATTTGCGACGGCTTCTGATCTCAACTGAAAGTATTCGGGCCCACTTAATACATCAAGATATTTTATGGGCATTACACTTCCTGTATAATAATTAGCGGTAAATTTTGTTTTACCAGCTTTCCCTTTTTTAGTAGTTATTAATACTACTCCATTTGCCGCGGCGCTTCCATATATTGCAGCAGTAGCAGCATCCTTAATAATGTCAATGGATTCAATATCATCAGGGTTCAAAAATGCCAGCGGATTTGATTCTGAAAAATTGGCGTCGTTTCGCGAATTCATTTGAACGCCGTCAACAACATAGAGTGGATCATTACCTGCCTGGATGGAGCTGCTTCCCCGAATTCTAACATTGATGGCACCGCCGGGAATTCCATTGTTTGACTGTACCATTACACCGGCAGCTTGTCCCTGTAGCGCTTTATCAACCGACAAGTTGGGTATGTTTTCCAATTGGCTTGCCTTTACACTTGAGATAGCACCTGCTTCATCTCTTTTTTTCCTTGCGGTTGTAAAACCAACTACTACCACTTCATTCATTGGGTTATTGGTTGGTTTTAATTTTACTTCGATAACATTCGAAGTTCCGATTGTCACGTTTTGCGTTTCGTAACTAACACTGGAAATAACAAGTGTAGTTGCATTGGAGGGAACATTTAATACAAAACTGCCATCTGGTTTTGTCACTGTGCCTATTTTAGTGTCTTTGACAACTACAGAGACATTTTGGATCGGGCTTCCGTTTTCGTCGGTCACTTTCCCCGTAAGGGTCTTTTCCTGGGCCAATATTCCCGAAAGCAGGAATAGCTGGCCAATGACCAGTAGTAGAAGTTTTCTCATGTGAGAGTAAAATTTTGGTGTTAAAAAAATACCTTAACCTATTAAATATACAATTGCTAGGCAATAATAAATATACAATTGCTGCGTCTAACTAAATTTACTTTTCAGGGAAAATCGATAAAAATATCGTCTTAGTTGCTCGATCACATAATCTTGTTTAAATAAAACTACCTGGTCAGTAGGGTTCTTTTTACAATCAAAGGCACGGTTCCTTTTCATTAGTCTAACAAAATCAAGAACATAATGTTCATTATTGCTCCGGAAAAATTTGCCTGAAATGATGCTCCATGTGTGCAACATAATCGCAAATGATCCATTTCAGTGTTTTCATTTCCCTGCTTTCATACTGCGGATCAACAGGATAATTTAATTTATCGGCAGGGATCGTTTTTACCACAAAAACTATCTGCCTGTTCAATGATTGCCAAAGATCCAGCAACTGTTGTAACGGAAGATCCTGGTAATTGTTTACAATTACCAATTCATTTTGCTGGTAAGAGATTACAGTATACGGCTGAGGCAAGAACTGTATTTCTGTAAATCGTTTTAGATTATTAATGGCCGAATCGATCAGGTGTCCAAGTATCTCTTTCTTTGACCATTTTCCCTGGGCAGGTCTTTTTAATAATTCTTCAGAAGAAATTTGTTTCAGTTTAATGGGAAAGGATTCAATATAAGTTTCCAGTTGCTTCATGGCAGCACTGGTATCAATTTTATCTTTTAAGTACATAATTTTCATTATAAAGATTCATAAATAATTGCAGCCCCCTGTCCTACTCCAACACACATTGTAGCTAAACCATATTTTATATTTTGATTTTTCATTTCATACAATAATGTGGTGGATATTCTTGCACCGCTGCAACCAAGTGGATGACCCAAGGCAATTGCTCCGCCATTTACATTTACTTTAGAAGCATCAAGGTCCAATTCTTTAATACAAGCAATGCTTTGCGAAGCAAATGCTTCATTCAGCTCTACTAAACCAATGTCTTCAATTTTCAACCCGGCTCTTTGTAAGACTTTTTGTGTAGCTGGTACCGGCCCAATTCCCATAATTGCAGGATCAACTCCTGCTGATGCCATTGAAACAATTTTTGCAAATGGAGTTAAAGAATATTCTTTCACTGCCTTTTCACTTGCCAGTAATAAACAAGCAGCTCCATCATTTATGCCGGATGAATTTCCCGCTGTTACCGTTCCATCTTTTTTAAAGGCAGGTTTTAATAAAGCCAGTTTTTCCAAAGAAGATATCCTCGGGTGTTCATCAACTATTACCCAATTTATTAAACCTTTATTATTTATTTCAACAGCGGCAATTTCATTATTGAATTTACCAGCATCTTTTGCAGCAAAATATTTTTCCTGTGACTGTAATGCAAACGCATCTTGTTCCTCTCTTGAAATATTCCATTGCTCCGCCACATTCTCTGCTGTTTCACCCATTGTATAGGGATAATACATAGCCGCAAGCTTTTCATTAATGAACCGCCAGCCCATTGTTGTATCAAACATCTCACCCTTTCTGCTCCATGCCTCATTCGTTTTTCCAACAACAAACGGTGCTCTTGTCATACTTTCCACGCCGCCCGCAAAATAAATTTCCCCATCACCACACATTATCGCTCTTGCTGCATCCATTATACTTTGCATGCCGGATGCACACAAACGATTTACGGTAACGCCTCCAACGCTAACAGGTAAACCTGCAAGCAATGCAGCCATTCTCGCCACATTGCGATTATCTTCCCCGGCCTGGTTAGCAGCTCCTGCGATAACCTCCTCCACTTCATTCATATCGATAGAAGAATTTCTCTGCATTAATGCATGGATAACGATCGCCAGCAGATCATCTGGTCTTACAGTCGATAATGCTCCTCCGTATTTTCCTATCGGTGTTCGGATCGCATCTATTATAAAAACATCTTTCATTATTTACCAGGCTTTTGAATTATTATTAGTCTTTTTTTTTGGACGCACAGCCTGCACTAAGCGAAGCGAAGTGTTCTTCTTCCTCATCGCTACGCAGCTATAAGTGCCTGCAAAGGAACGCAAAAGCATCTTATTGCCGAAATCTGCTCATCCACCAATCGATGATTATCTTTGCACGATGTTGAAAACAGAACTAAAAAATATCAGGCACCTGAGTTTACAAGAACTGGAAGAATATTTTGAAAGACTCGGTGAAAAAAAATTTCGTATAAAACAAGTATATGAATGGCTTTGGCAAAAACATGCACACAGTTTTGCCGACATGACCAACCTGAGCAAGGATCTTCGTCAAACCCTCGGAGATAATTTTACGCTACCGGCACTTACAATAAATGCAACTCAATATTCTGCAGACGGCACCGTGAAATCAAGCTTTAAAACACATGATGGTCATTTAGTGGAAGGTGTATTGATACCGACAGAAAAGAGAGCCACAGCTTGTGTATCTTCTCAGATAGGTTGTTCTCTCAGTTGTAAGTTTTGTGCTACTGGCTATATTGATAAAAAACGTAACCTGACCTTTGATGAGATCTATGATGAAGTAGTATTGATCAATCAGCAATGTGAAAGGATCTACGGACACAAACTCACCAACATTGTTTTCATGGGAATGGGTGAGCCATTGCTCAATTATAAAAACGTTTTAAGAGCAATAGAAAGAATTACATCACCGGATGGTTTGGCCATGAGCCCAAGAAGAATTACAGTTTCAACAGCTGGTGTTGCCAAACAAATAAAACAGTTAGGTGATAATAAAGTAAAATTCAAGCTGGCTCTATCACTACACGCAGCTACGGATGCCAAGCGCCACCAGATAATGCCGATCAATGACAGTAACAATATAAAATCACTGGTGGATGCTTTAAATTATTTTTATAAGGAAACAAAAAATGAGATCACATTTGAATATATCTTATTCAAGAATTTTAATGACTCACTCAAAGATGCAGATGACCTGATAAAAATATACCGCCAGGTCCCCGCTGATCTTATTAATATTATAGAATACAATCCCATTGATTTTGCCAAATTTGAAAAACCGGACGAAAAAACGGTTGAGGCATTTATGAGTTACCTGGAAAAGCATAAAGTAAATGCAAGACTTCGAAAAAGTCGCGGCAAGGATATTGACGCAGCCTGCGGACAGTTAGCCAATAAGAATTAGCCTTTGATCAGGAATTTTGGCCTTCTACGAAGAATTTCCTAGATTTGATTAAACTTCACATTTTTGTTTTAGTCTGTATAAAAAATAAAACCATGAAAAAAATAATCGTATTAATGCTGGCAATGGTAACGATCGTTGCTGCCCAGGCACAGGAAGAAAGGGTCCCGCAAAAACAAAAAACTTACCGGGATAAAATGATGGCCGAAAAAATTAAGCTTTCTGATGAACAAAAGCAGAAAGCCAAAACATTGAATGAAGATTACAGGAAAAAAATGGATGAGCTTAGAAAAAAGGACGACATTTTGGTAAAGGATTGGAGAAACCAAATGACAGAGCTGAATAAAAAGCATCGGGAAGATATGAGTGCCTTATTAACCAAAGAACAAAAGGCCCAGATCGAAAAATCTAAAGTGGAGCGTAAAAAAATGGCCGAGATCGATGCTAATGCAAGAATGGAAAAAATGAAACTCCGGATTGATCTGAGCGATGACCAAATGGCAAGGATAAAAAAACAGCGTAGTGAAACGCTTGAGAAAAGGAAAGCAATTCATGAAAATAGATATCAGGATATGACGAAAAAAAGAGTAGAGATGAAAACACTAATGCAAAAGAACAAAGAAAATATGAGATCAATTTTGACTGCAGAGCAATTGAAAAAAATGAAAGAAACAAGAAAGCCTATGCCTCGCAAAAGACGAGTTCTTTCCTAAAAATTTGTTGTATACTGAAGCCCTTCCCTATAAAGGAAGGGCTTTTATTTAAAACAACTAAAGCCCTGTTATTGCTTATCTTTGCGCCTCCTGTTGTAAAACAGTAAAATCTTCACATGAAAAAGAAAGCATCTCCCTTCGATAAGTTTTATAAGAAGAAAAGCAACGCTGCAATTAAAGAGCAATTTCGCCAGGAAAAGAAAAAGGTAAAAAAAGAAAGAGAAGAGTATTTTGACAAAAAAAGAGCAGAGCTAAGAATTCAGAAAGCTGATCCTGTACAAAAACAATCGCAGCCTGTTATCTCGAGACCCCAGAGTACAGAGCTGATGCCTTTAAATAAATATATTTCTCATGCAGGTGTTAGTGGCCGTCGTGAGGCTGCAGAGATCGTAAAAAAAGGTATCGTAAAAGTGAATGGGAAAATAGTGACAGAACCCGGACATAAAATTTCACCAAAAGATGAGGTAGTTGTAAATGGTAAAAAAATACTCCTGTCAAAAAATCTTGTTTACATCTTACTTAACAAACCAAAAGATTTTATTACAACAACTGATGATCCGCAGGGAAGAAAGACAGTGCTTGATCTTATTCGCCGTGCTACGGATGAAAGAGTTTATCCTGTTGGAAGATTAGACCGAAATACTTCGGGGCTTTTATTGCTTACCAACGATGGCGAGCTTTCGCAAAAACTTACACATCCAAGCAATGAAATAAAAAAGATATATGCCGTTACTCTTGACAAACCTCTTGAGAAAAAAGATTTCGATAATATATTAAAGGGTGTTGTATTAGAAGACGGCCCGGCTTCAGTTGACAAACTTGCCTACGCAGATACGAAAGACAAAACACAGCTTGGTGTGGAAATACACAGTGGTCGTAATCGCATTGTACGCCGCATTTTTGAACATCTTGGTTATGATGTAAAAGGTCTTGATCGTGTAATGTTTGCCGGCTTAACAAAGAAAAATATTGAAAGAGGCAAATGGCGTTTCCTGAATGAGAAAGAAGTTCGTGAACTTAAATACTTTGGAAAAGGGAAATAGCTCACAGATTACGCAGATGAACACAGAAAAATCTTACATAAAAATTTCAGATTACACCATTCTTGATACGCCGGATCTCATTGCATTAAATAAACCATCCGGTTTACTCTCCATTCCCGACCGTGAAGGAAAAGATATCTCTCTTAAAAAATTATTGATCGAAAAATATGGCAACATATTTACCGTTCATCGTCTCGACAAAGACACAAGCGGTTTAATTGTGTTTGCAAAAAATGAAACAACTCACAAACTGCTTTCACAACAGTTTGAAGAAAGACAGACAGAAAAAATTTATCTCGGATTTGTTCTAGGCTCACTTGCGGAAAAAAAAGGAAACATCAATACTCTCATTTCTGAACATCCTCTGAAAAAAGGGTTGATGACTGTATATAAAAAAGGAAAAGAATCTTTAACTGATTTCGAAGTACTGGAAGATTTTAAAATTTTCTCCTGGGTGCAATTTCAAATTCATACAGGCCGTACACATCAGATAAGAGTACATGCAAAACATATTGGTCACCCGGTAGTGTGTGATGAACTTTATGGTGATGGAAAACCAATTTTACTTTCTACACTAAAACACAAATTCAAACTTTCACAAAATGAATTGGAAGAAAGACCAATTCTTAACCGGCTTGCATTACATGCTCTGAGCTTGCAATTCATAAATACAAATGGTGAAAAGATGAAGCTGGAAGCTCCGGTACCAAAAGATTTAAGAGCATTGCTTCAGCAATTAAGAAAAAGGAAATAGAATTTTATAACTCACCTCTTGAAACAGCATACAATTCATACCAATCCTGCCGGTCAAGATTAATCTTGAAAGCTTCGGCTATGTTTCTTATGCGAAATTCATCAGTTGTACCGATGAGCGGCAATGCACCAAGCTTAACGAGCCATGCAATAGCAACCGATTCAAAATGTGAATTATATTTTCCTGCAAATTCTTCGAGTTTTCCCCTTATACGCAAAGGAATTTTTTCATTGCTGTTCGCGATCTTTCCTTCAGCCAATGGAGAAGTTGCCAACGGCCGCATATACTTCTGCTTTATATAATCAACCTGGCCATTATCAAATGCAGAGGTATTCAGCAAATTAAGTTCAATGTGATTGGTAACGATCGGTATCCGCAGATAAGAACTCAATAACTGGTGCTGGAAAACGGAAAAGTTAACGACACCAACATTTTTTATTTTTCCGGAATCTTTCAATTTCTCTAATGTCAAAGCTGTTTCTTCCAAATTAGATAACGGATCAAGCTGGTTAAGCAAAAACACATCTATATAATCAGTTCGGAGATTACGCAACGAGTTTTCTATGCTATTAGTTATATGCTCCCTTGAAGTGTCATAATGTTTTACACGATACTCCGGACGGGCGGGATGCGGAACATTAATGCCACATTTTGTAAAAAGTACAATACTTTCTCTTTTAATACCGCTTCTTTTAAAAACATTTCCAAATATTTCTTCGCAAGTGTAGTCGCCATAAGTATCTCCATGATCAAATGTGTTGATGTCGAGTTCAAGACATAGATTCATGATCTTTTCCATTTTGTCTTCATTCACATAACTGCCATTCCACCTGTAAAAGCCATACACGGCAGGTGATACTTTCGGTCCTGAATCACTTAGATAAATTTTTTCCATTAAAAATGATTTGAAAAATAAAGTTACTGCAATTCGATCTTATCGATCATTACATCCCAATGTGCAATTAATAATTCAAAACGATGTTGTTCATCCTTCTTTAATTTTTCAAGATCAGGATATAATTGCTTCTCGTATTGCTTTGTAAGATTGGGGTCAAATGCAAGCTTTTCATTTTTAAAAACAATGGTCACTTTAAAATCAAAACGTGTGTCTTCGCCGCTATGCAGTTTAGGTTTTTCCGCTTCCACACTTATGATATCACCTTTGTCTATTGCCTTATTCAGCAAAGGGTAATGATTCACTTTCCAAAGGTTGATGAACTCATCAGCATAGCCCCATTTTACTTTATAATAATTCTCAATAATGAAATAGTCTTTCTTATCCTGTGCATGCGCATTTACGATCAGAAAGATTGGTATTAATAAAAGAATAATTTTTGATCTCATATTAATTGTTTTATGTTTTACTCAGATTTTTTCCTCAAGTCAAGATTATGAAAGTAAAAAACTCTCGCCACATGATTGCTCCTGTATTTGTTTCCTGCTGCTAATTGTTGAAATATATTCATGTAACCAAACTGTAAGTTATCATGTTTGTTTACATGATAAGCAAAACCAAGGAAAAAACGGTTTTGGTCAAAATAATTATATACGATCTCCTTTCCGAAGTTAATATGCACTTCATCGTTCACAACAAAAGAAAGAGTTTTTGGCTGAAATCTCTTTTTACTTAATGGAAACATGGAAAAGAAATTATAGCGAATCCTGAAATTAAAATTATATCCTTCTGCCAATTCATCATCATTCAGGATTTTTCGTCTAAATCTTTCTTCAAGCCGGAACCACTGCATGATTCTCAGTTTCGGATTACGAATATGCCATTGTAATTGTTGCCATGGCCGATGTTCGGGCATAGTAACATTTTCATGACCTTCGGCCGGGTAATGACTTACATAAGCATAGCCTGCTGTAAGTTTAGTATCATCATTTAAATAATAAGTGAGGCCTAATCGTAAAATGCTTTGTGATATGCCTGAAACAAAATCTTCTTTAGTTCTTAAATGTATATCTGTCCATGTACCCCATTTATTACTGAAACGTGTTTGATTGAAATAGCCAAACCATGTTTGTTGTACTGTTTCTGTTTGCTTGGTTTGGGAAAATAAATTTGAGGTTAACAAGAAAAAGAATAAACAAGGCAGGATTAATTTTCTGGATATGCAGAATAGCAAAGTGAACCTCGAAGAGTGCGACCCTTCGCTTCGCTCTGGGTAAACTGCGACTCTATTGCAGAATAAAGAACTGAACGATGAATGGAGCGTCGCAACAGACGATGATAGTAGTAATAAAGCCCGGCTCATAAAATACCTTTTATAATTTTTAATTTAAAAAGGCATCCCGAAGAATCGGGACGCCATCTCAACGACTGCTTGCCATATGAAAAACTATTAATGCTTATGCTATTGTTTAAAAAACTTTAAAACCTTTTAGAAAGAATATCGTAAGGTTATACCATAGGTTCTCGGATCTCCAAGCACACCTGCATGCTGCCCGGCATTACCACCAGCCACCAGCAATTGTTCATAATAGTTTTTATCAAACAAATTGCGTCCCCATATAAAAGCAGAGAGACCATTTACAGCCTTGAAACCTAACCTTCCGTTAACAAGTGCATAACCATCTATATTCAGATAAGCAGATGGAGACGGACTGGAAGAAAAAGAAGAACGATAATAAACATCTGATGCGATGAAGAACTTTCCGGCTTTACCTAAAAAAGCAGCCGGGGTCGTAAACTCGCCACCTAATGATCCTGCCCATTTGGATATACCAGGAAGCACACCACCGGAAATATCTTTGAATGATTTCTGCACTCCATTTTCTGTTAAACCAGTTTCTTCCAGCGGAAGTGGTGCATTTGTAAACTTTACATATTTGGCATCAGTATAAGCCAGAGCTCCGTTAAAAGAAAAATGATTATTGGCTATGATATTTGCATCAATCTCAAAACCTTTTACGTTTACCTTTTCGGCATTGGCAATGTAGCCGCGATTAACGCCTAACTCAGGTGATTGAACATTTGCCTGGTAATTTTCAATGTCGGTATTAAAATATGCCAGGTTCAATGTGAAATTATCAATTGGATTAGTTTTGATACCAATCTCTATATTCTTTACATCCTCAGGTTTTATCACTGCAAGATCGGTTGCTGCCTGCCCGTTAACGGTTGGGAGACCAGCCACATTAACACCTACGGGCTTAAAGCTGGTGGAGTAAGTTGCAAAAGCATTAATTCTCTTATTAGCTCTGTATTGCAATGTGATCTGGTAGGTCAGGTTATTTTCATCAGCATCGGCAACATAAGCCTGGCTTGTATAAACTCCATTTTTAAAACCCTGCAAGGCGATCTTTTGGGCAGTTGTTCCGGTATAAGTGGCAGTATCCAATCCACCTGCTGCTACCCGGTCGTAGATCACATCTTTCTTATCGTAGTTGTAACGAATGCCTGGCAATACATGAAAACCTTTTACAATTTCCCAATCAACATTAGCGAATGCTGCAGCACTTGTTGAATTGATGGAAGCCTTTGTATAAATACCGTATCCTTCAAAAAGACCGGGTGTTTGCCAAAGGTTGCTTACAGAACTTTGTGAAAAGCGCCATTGAGCCGAACCAGATTCTTCAGTACCATTAATTTTAACCTCCTGATCAATGTAGAACAAACCAACGACACCACTTAAACGAGTAGAAATTTCACCAGCATAACGAACCTCTTGCGACCAGTTCCGGTGTTTAGCTGGATTTTGCGATTTTGCCAATGCCTGCAAACCAGTAAAGTCCCTGTCGTTTGAAGGATTCCAATCCCAGTAGCGCCATGCCGTAGTAGAAGTTAGTGTACCAGGTCCTATTTTGGTATCAATATTTAATGATGCACCTCCCAAATCATTGCCTGATCTCCAGGGAGTGTCATGATCTATTACTCTGTCAAATGCATTGTTGCCTGGTAGTTTGTAATTAAGGTCAGCAATTATTGAATTGAATTGACGGTATGCTGCCCGCTTTGTCTGCACAACACCTGCAACCACCTGCGCATACCCATCAGGACGCTGGCGGGCATCATCCACGGACAATGTAATGGAAGTATTGTCTGATGGTTTGTAAAATAACTGGCCACGAAAGCCGAGATTGTTAATGTCATTTGTATATTTTCCTGTACGTACATTCTCAATCACTCCGTCTCTTTGTGTACCGGAGAATGAAAGGCGTGCAGCGAATTTTTTGCTTAAAGCACCTGTAACAGAAGCTTTGGCCTGAATGTATCCATAGTTACCATAACTCACTTCAAAGCTGGCACCCGGTTTAAAGCTCGGTTTACGCGTTGTTATATTAATAGCACCTGATGTTGTGTTTTTACCGAACAGTGTTCCCTGCGGGCCACGCAATACTTCAATACGTTCTACATCTATAAAATCAAAAGTTGCGGCGGCTGGACGGGCATAATAAACACCCTCTACATAGAAACCTACTCCCGGATCAAGACCATCATTTGTAAGGCCGAATGGTGAGCCGAGGCCTCTGATATTAATCCCTGTGTTGCGGGGATTAGAAGTATAAAGCTGCACAGATGGAACAAATTCTTTCACACGGTTCACATTAAAAGCTCCTGCATCATCGATCTGCTTCCCTCCTATTACTGAAACAGGAATAGGAACATCCTGCAACACCTCACGACGGCGGCGAGAGGTAATAACAACCGTATCTACCTGGAATAGTGCATCAAGAACAATTAATACATTGTTTTTTTCATTGTCCCTGATCACCAACTCGGTTTTACGAAATCCAACTGATGTAACGACTAATGTAAAAGGAAACTTATCAGGAGCAGCAAAAGAAAAATAACCAACAGAATCAGTATTAGCTCCTATCGTGCTATTCTTTACTGCTACGCTTGCAAATGGAACGCCTTCATTTTTTTCGTTAACGACTCTGCCTTTAAATTGTGAGAATGCCAGTACTGGCACTAAACCTCCTAGAAGTAAAATGATCCGTTTCATGAATTTGGTTTTGATTAATAGTCTATTAAAATAGTAGACTATTTAGATAAAAAAATTTAGATTGATTTTTTGTTTATAACTAAACTTTCAGGCAGGCAACATCGTGTAAGGCGCTTATTTAAAAATTCCATAGCTGAAATTTTTTATTGATTATTTATTTTACAAAAATAAAGTGCATTTATTATCCTACCAAATTAGTAGACTATTATTTATAAAAATATTTTTCCTTGGTTAACAGTCATTAGTTAAAATAAACCTGAAAGAATTTTAATGCTCCATATTACAACTACAGAGCCAAGTAAAATAAATGATGCTTTGCGTGGAAGCCTACCCGCAAGTTTTGCAGCTATTGGCGCAGCGATGACACCGCCGATCACAAGAGCCAGGATCACCTGCCAGTTTTGTACACCAATTAAAGTAAAAAAAGTAAATGCACTGGCGAGTGTAATAAAAAATTCTGTAAGACTGACAGATCCCACAACATATTTAGGTGTTCTGCCTTTTGTAATTAATGTAGAGGTAACTATCGGACCCCAGCCACCACCACCGAATGAATCGAGAAATCCACCGGCTCCTGCCAACCAGCTATAGCGCTTAAATTTCTTTTTAATATTTGGCATGAATGCATTGCTGAAAATTTTTAGTCCTAGTAATAAAGTGTAAATAGCCATCGCAGGCCGCAAATATCTTATATGTGTATCATCCAATTTTACCAATAACAAAGCGCCAAGAATAGCACCAATTACACCCGGTATCACTAATGCTTTAAATAATTTCTTATTTACATTTCCAAACTTATAATGGCTATAACCGGATGCGCCACTCGTAAACATTTCAGCCGTATGAATCCCTGCACTGATTGCGGCCGGACTAACATTTGCCGTTTGCAATACAATAGAACTCGTAACACCATAGCCCATACTTGTGGCACCATCTACCATTTGCGCAAGAAAGCCCGCCAAAACCATCCAATGAAAATTTTTGTCAAGTGTCTGGTACCATTTAACTGTTTCATCTGTCATTGTTCGAAATGGTATATAAGAAAAAACAAAATGACCGATCAGCATTAACCCAAATCCAATTAATGAATAGGTAGCAATTTTTCTCCATCGTCTTGCATTGCCAGCAATGTCTTTTTCAATAAGTACTTCGGTAAGCTTATTTAGTTTTTTTACTTTGTATTCAAAGTTGCCATTGAGTTTGCTTCTTACTGTATGTAAATTCTCGATCACCGCATCCAACTCACCCGGCAATGCTTCATGCAATACTTCTTTTATTCTTTTAGCTGCTGTTGGAGATTTGCCATTAGTTGAAATAGCAATTTTCAAATTCCCTTTTTGCACAATGCTGCCAAGATAAAAATCACAGAGATCAGGTGTATCCGCAACATTTACTAAAATTCCTTTTTCAGTAGCCCTGGCTTTTATTTCTTCGTGCAGTTGCCTGTTATCGGTAGCAAGGATAATAAGGTCTTTTCCATTCAAATCATCATACTGAAACTCCCGTTGAAGTATTTTGCAGGAAGGATGCCGCAATACAAGTTTCTTTATTTCATCTTTTACTTCCGGGGCCACAATTGAAACTTTTGCTCCGGGAGAATTCGCCAGTAAAGAATGCAATTTTTCCAAACCAACATTCCCTCCACCAACCAGCAACAACTCCAGCTGGTCCAATTTTAAAAAAATCGGATAAAGCTGATTTTTTTTATCAAGCTCAGAAGAATTTTTTTGTATATACTCGTTACTATCCATCAGCTTGTTTAATATTCCATTTTATCGATCCATTGTTTTGCATTCTTTGAAGCATAAGAAATAATAATATCAGCACCGGCTCTTGTTAACGCAGTCCATACTTCCAAATGTGCAGCTTCCCGATTCACCAATTTTTTTTCTGCCAATGCCTCTATCGCTGCATATTCACCGCTTACATGATAAGCAGCAATAGGCTTCAACGTTTGCTGCTTTAGCTTTGCGATCACGTCGGTATATAATGCAGCAGGTTTTACCATTAAAATATCGGCGCCTTCTTTTTCATCACGAAGACTGCTTGCGATAGCATCATTCATATTTAATGGAGACAACTGGTATGTTTTACGATTCTTCAAACCATTTGTATTCGGTGCAGAATGGCAAGCATCGCGAAATGGTCCATAAAATTGCGAGCTGAATTTTGCAGAATAACTCATGATGCTCACGGTGTCATAATTCAAAGCATCAAGTGAAGTGCGAATAGCCGCAATGCGTCCATCTGTCATATCACTTGGGGCAATACAATCAGCCCCCGCAACAGCAAGATGCGTTGCATATTTGCTTAATACATCTACTGTTTTATGATTTACCAGTTTTGAATGGTCATCATTTAAAATACCGCAATGTCCATGTGTTGTATAACTGCACAAACATAGATCAGAGGCGATCCAAACATCGTTACCAAAATTCTGTTTGATCGATCTTACCAGGGATGATGCAAAAGAAAAGTCAAAACCATTCTCTTTCTTATTTGCGGGAACTGGGAAAAGCAAAAACTTAGTTGCTCCGGTTTTTATACTTTGTTCAATTGTGGTTAATACACTTGATGAAGTACCTACTTCTACCTCTGTTAATCCATTAACTGCTCTTGGTTCAGTAATTGCTTCATCCACAAATAATGGTTGAATAAAACTTTTGTGAGAAAGTTTTACTGAGGCTGTCAGCTCCCTTATATGTGCATCCGCTCTTAGGCGACGCTGTGTGATTGGATAGAAGATCTTCTCCATTGTTCAAATGCTTTAATTGTTGGAAATATTACCGGCTCTACTCCTGCCTTCTTTAATAACTCCGCAGTTTCTCCACCAGTACATAAATGCTTTGTATCCGACTTTGCATATTTTCCATAAAATTCATATTGTGAAAAGCTGGTCCAGAATATTGCTTCCGCAGCAACAATTGATTCACGGATCGCTTCATCATTCTTTGAAACCTGTTTGTAATTGTTCACTGCATTATAACCTTTTAGCTTCCATCTTTCGGCTGCCGCTTCATGTGTGAGTATCAAAATATCTTCAGCCTGTATATTAAATAAAGGCAAATTTAATGATGATAATAAAAATTCAAATCCCAGTGCATCGGCGCAGGCTGTAACCCAATAACCTTTTTTCGAAAGCTCAAACCATGTTTTGGTGCCAGAAGCGACAATTGTTTTACTCAATAAGTTCATTACTTCTGATGTTCCCTGTAAGACTTTATAATTTGCAACAAAGACAACTGGTGTTGTAATCTTTACCTCTTTATCACTCCATTCATAATCAAAAAAACCTTTCATCACATCTGTTGAAGAAAATAATGAGCCTTCTATTTTTATACCTGCCAAAGGATCCCATTTCACAAACTCTGTTCCTTCTGAATCTCTACCGGCTGCATATAAATATTTACCGTTTTTTGTACGCAGTGTAGTTACTCCAAATTTTTGAATACAACCTGCGCCATATTTTATAGCTTCTTTTTTCTCAACATAACAATCAGCTAACAATTCTTCGTCATTTATTTTCTGCAAGACTTCAACTGCCCTTGTATTTAAATGATGAGCTTCTGCTACAATAGCTCCCTGACAAGGTGCAGGCACACATTCAATCAAGGGGAGCAGCATTAGTTTTTTATCTGCTAGCAATTCTCTTATCAGATCCGCATCTTCCTGGCTTCTCAACAAACGATTTAATCCTGCTGTTGCTAATATTGTTGCGTCATATTCACTACTATTCAACTTTCTCAGTCTTGTTTCTACATTTCCCCGAATATCCTTTGTTTCAATTTTAATTTCCGCATTTAATTGTGGCAATGCTTTTTTCAAAAAAACAGTCGCCATTTCTTCCCTTCTTGGAGAACAAGTTCCGATGATGATCGTCTCTCCTCTTTTTATCTTTTCCTCAACATCGCTATTGAAAATTGCCACATCTCTTCTGTCGTCCCTGTCAACTACCGCAAATTTATTTGCGCCAAAAAAATGTTCGCTACTCATATCTTTTAATGAATGAACAGCAATATCTGCTTCACCAATCGTCAGTGCATCAAAAATATCCTGTGTAAAAAAATCACTTCCTTCTACGGTATGTAATGGAATGTTTTGCAATCCATCACCTTTACTGCTGCGTGCAATCACTTCCACCTTTATATCGGGAAAAGCGTTTTGAATTTTTCGCTTTACAATATCAATCTGCAAGAGCGACAGCCGGGAACTCCTTCCAATCAGTTTGATTGTCTCCATGCAAAATCTTTTTAAGGCTGTACGCCAGGTGATTGATATGTTTTGGTAAATGTCTTGCTGTAATAATGATGCGCAGGCATTCTTCTCCAACAGGTACTGTCGGATAATTTATGGGCTGCAAATAAACACCGTGCTTCTTTAATAGATGGTTTGCTATCTGCCTGCATCTTGCAGCATCTTCCATCGGTATAATAGTAATATGCGATTCGTTTTGCCTGAATCCAATTCCATTATTTGTAAATAAAGTTCTTAGCTGATTTACATTTTTAAAAAAATGTTTTCTTAACTGATAGTTCTGTTGAATGTATTGAATGCTCTTATTAGCAGCGGCGCAAATAGCCGGTGGTAATGAAGTAGTAAAAATAAACCCGCTGCCAAAGCTTCTTATAAAATCAATAGTGGTTGCCGACGCAGCTATATACCCGCCAAACACACCAACTGCTTTTGATAAAGTCCCATTTACAATATCAATTGAATGTTGTTGCTCCTCCTGCTCTAATATTCCCGCACCGCTTTCACCATATAATCCTACACCATGAACTTCATCAATATAAGTAAGAGCACCATATTTTTTTGCCAGATCAGCAATTGCTTTAACCGGTGATATAGATCCACTCATTGAGTAAACGGACTCAAACACGATCAATTTGGGGGTATCAGCAGGAACAGATCGCAGTAATTCTTCCAAATGCTCCACATCATTATGGCTGAAAATCTTCTTTTCGTTCTTACATCCACGAATACCTTCAATAATAGATGCATGATTTCTTTCATCAGAAAAGAAAACAAGTCCCGGAATATTTTTACCAAGAGTCTGAAGTGTCGTTACATTAGCCTGGTACGCTCCATTAAATAACAATGCCGCTTCTTTCCTATGCCATGCCGCCAATGTCCTTTCTAATTCTCGATGATGATTGGTAGTTCCTGAAATATTTCTAGTGCCTCCACTTCCTGTACCACTTCTATGTGTAACAAATCCAAGTTTAGAGATCACCTCTTCATTTATACTCATGCTCAAATAATCATTACTGCACCAGTTCACGGCTGCATGTTGCTGCCCTTTTTCATCAGAATAATAAAAACTGGGGAAATGCTGGGCACTCTTGTTCACTTCAAGGAAATAACGGTAAGCGCCGCTGTCTTTCAGTTCCTGAAGTCGTTGATTTAAGAATAATTGATAATCCATAGCTACTATGTGTGGTAAAGATAATAGATTTCCCTACTTAATTAGTAGACTAATTAAAATATTTTAACAAAAATGTCACTCAAAAGTCATCATACTTACATTCGTTCATCAAAATAATATTTGACAAAACAGCTTTCCAGTCTTACTTTTGTTTAGTCTACCTAAAAAGTAGGGTTTTTACCACTGAGTTGCTGCCGGCGATATAAGTTTATAAACGAAATCAACGACTATGCAGAGTTTCCGCACTGAGTTAGAGAATCCGATTGTTGAAAAAGATATTCTTGAATTAGAAAAAAAGATCCGTCTTTT
>DATDCP010000233.1:0-3154 GCA_036524255.1 Chitinophagaceae bacterium | reverse complement strand
AATGTGGCCATCGTTCATGTTATTAACCCAGGTAATAAGTCTGCTGCTAATAAAGATCTTAATGGTGGTTTTGGAACGAAAGATCATTATGGAAACTCTTTTACTTCAAAGATCCTGATGAGGGTCAAAAAAAAGGGAGTTAGGCTTCCTATCATTGGCCTTGCTTTTTTGCAGGCTATACTTAAAGAGAAGGGAAGCCATGTTCGCTACTTTGAAGAAAACCTGCCAACCAGCGATGCGAAATTTGATCTCATACTTGTTTATGGTTCCATCGTAGATTATATGCATGAGAACAAAGTAGCTGAAAGATTACGAATAAGATTTCCGCATGCAAAACTTGGATTTGTTGGTCCATTTCCTTCGCAGTGCCCCGAGCTTTTTCCCAATGCAGACTTTATTCTAATCGGCGAACCCGAGGCTTTTTTCATGAATGACTTTACAGGACTCGACCAATTGAACGGAAAAGTAAAAGTTACTTCGCTGACGGATATGGAAGCACTGCCCAGCCCGGACTATGACGGTTTTCCTGTTTCAAAATATAATTACAGGCCTTTAATTAATAAAAGCCCTTTCCTTGTTTTGCAAGCAAGTAAAGGCTGTCCCTATAGTTGCCGGTTCTATTGTGTGTATGGTGAAGCACAGGGTCCCAAAATAAGACAGCGATCGGCAAAAAAAGTAGTTGATGATATGGAGTTGTTGCAAAAGAAATATAAGATCAAGGGGATACAATTCAGAGATCCTCTCTTTGGAGTAAATAAGAATTTTATATCCGCATTTGTAGAAGAGCTCGGGCAGAGACAAGTCAAAATTATTTGGGGAATGGAAACAAGGCTTGACTTGTTGAATGAAGACAACCTTACAAGTTTGTATGATGTTGGATTAAGAAATATAAATGTGGGCATCGAAACCTTTGATGCAGACATTGCAAAGAATAACCGCCGTTTATTGGTTGAAGAAACTCACCAGGATAAGATTGTTGCGTTTTGCAAAAGGAAAGGTATCAATGTAAGTGCATTTTATGTGCTGGCGATGGAAGGAGATACGATGAAGACGATGGAAAGCACACTTCAGCAGGCCATTCAACTCAATACGATCACCGCGAGATTTTCAATTTCCACACCCTATCCGGGTACTGGTTACTTTCATCAGCTTAAAATGGATAACAGGTTGCTAACGGAGAATTTTGAATCTTATGATCAGTTCACCCTGGTATATAAGCAGCAAAACCTTGATCCGGCCCAAGTCAATTCTTTTATGGACAGGGCCTATCGTAAATACTATTTCAGATCTTCTTATATTTTTATGTTTGCAAAATGGTGGTTAAGATCATTTTTAAGTAGGGCTTGATTCAATTACTTTTGAGTAGCTAAGTTTTCGTTCCTGATCTTACGGGGCAAATGACTGATAAAAATTATCCATATATCCAATCCTTTATTGATTACCTGAAATTTGAAAAAAGGTATTCTGCTCATACCATTCGTTCTTACCATGATGACCTCGTTCAATTTTTTGATTTTCTTGATACGCAATTCGGAAAACTTACTTTTAAAGAAATTTCTTCAAGTTTTGTACGTAGCTGGCTTGCTTCATTGAAGGATGATGACGTAACTGCAAGAACGATCAATCGCAAAATATCCACACTTAAATCTTTTTTTAAATTTCAACTAAAGCAGGGTAAGATCGAGAATACTCCGATGGGAAATATTATCTCTCCTAAAATAAGTAAGCGACTACCCGTTTTTATAAAAGAGAAAGACCTGATTGATCTAACCAATGCCCTTAATACTAATTCTGAAGATTGGAATAGCCTGAATACAAAAATGTTGATCACCATTTTTTATTCAACTGGTATGCGGTTAAGTGAGTTAATAAATCTTAAGGAAAAGCAAGTTGATTTTTCAAGAAAGCAATTCAAGATACTGGGTAAGGGAAATAAAGAAAGGATTATACCCGCAGGAGTGGACCTGCTTGCTATAATAAGGGATTATATAAATGAGAAAAGAAAAATATTCGAGAAATCTGATGACGCTTTGCTGGTAAGTTCTAAAGGCAAGAAATTATATCCGAAGTATGCATATAATTTAGTGAGAGGTATTTTAACAGAAGAAGTAAAAACGCTTGATAAAAAAAGTCCACATGTGTTGCGTCACACTTTTGCCACACATTTAATGAATAACGGCGCTAACCTAGATGCTGTAAAAGAATTACTTGGGCATGCCAGTCTTGCGAGCACCCAGGTTTATACACATAACACCATTGAAAAGCTCAAAAACGTGTATAAAAAGGCTCATCCCAAAGCCTGATTTTAACTTGGTGGGTACAATAAAATCTTGTCAAATTTTTTTTGGAAAAGGCTCATTTTAATTTTAACTTGTAGTGAACCAAAAAACAAGCCTATGTAATAAAAAAAATCAAACGAAAGCTATTTAGTTCTTTATTTATTGTTTCACCTAAAAAATGCGATTCTATGAACGTGAAGATTCAAACTGTTCGATTCAATGCGGACGAAAAACTTGTGTTATACATTAATCAAAAGTTAGAAAAGTTAAAAATTTTTAATGACCGCATTGTAGAAGTTGATGTGTTTCTGAAGCTCGATAATGTAATTCATACAATTAAAGACAAGATCGCAGAGATCAGAGTACACGTACCCAGACACTATTTTTTCGCAAAAACAACAACAAAATCATTCGAGGAGTCATTTGATGAAGCGTTTGACTCCTTGTTAAGTCAAATAAAAAAGAAAAAGAAAAAACAAGCAGCATAAATAATTAAGGTCCCGTCGTGATGGGACCTTTTTCTTTCTCATTATCAGCACAAAAATTCGCTCCAAAGATTTTTCCAAATATCAAATTCCCTTACCTTTGCCTCCCCTAAGAATTAGGGGTAGCTCTTTATTACCATTTCCGCATCACTGACCAGAATTTGTGGAAACAGTAATCCGCCACCTTAGCTCAGCTGGTAGAGCAACTGATTTGTAATCAGTAGGTCGCCAGTTCGATTCTGGCAGGTGGCTCAGTTTATCCGAATTGCAATTCGTATTTGCGATGGGCAGATGGCCGAGTGGCTAAAGGCGACAGACTGTAAATCTGTTCTCTCACGAGTACGGAGGTTCGAATCCTTCTCTGCCCACGAAAGTTCTTTACTTGATGAG
>DATDCP010000232.1:0-8080 GCA_036524255.1 Chitinophagaceae bacterium | reverse complement strand
AATTGTGAATCAAAGTTTAAAGTTTGATTGTTTATAAATTTTAATTCCTTGAATTACAGTTAAAAACTAAATGATTTTTCCTGCTGGCATGGGCTTTGAAAATCAATAGTAAAATCAATGATTATGAAAAAAGTAACAATGCTTTTATCTGTAGCTGTAATTAGCTTTTTATTCTCATCTGTGAATGCACAACAAGCAATAGGTATAAAAGGTGGTGTAAATATTGCGAGCCTGAGTGGGTTTGAAGGCCGCAGCAGGATCGGTGCTCATGGAGGTGTTTTTCTTCACCATACTATAAATAAAAACTGGTGTTTCCAACCCGAGTTATTATATTCCGGCGAAGGACAACGCTACATATCAGGCGGAGTGGAAAGAACACTGGCTCTCGGATATCTTCAACTTCCATTAATGATCCAATATTACCCGGCGCCACAGGTATATCTTGAAGCAGGCCCACAGTTTGGTTTACTTTTAAGTGCACAGGATAAAGTTGATGATTACGAGGAACAAATAAATGCGAAGGATGATTTTACACAAGCACAAGTTGCTTTAGGTTTGGGTATAGGATATAAGGCTTCAGAACAATTAATATTATACGGACGTTATAATTTCGGTTTAACTGACGTGACCCGCTTCGATAATATTGTAGACCATAGTAATGTTGGTCAAATCGGGATTGCACTTAGATTAAAACACCACTAATTAAATGGCCCAACTATTTTGAAAGCAGTTATGATCTTCATGACTGCTTTTTTATTTAGAAAAAATTAACTGAAATTTTCGATAATACTCTTGCTAAAACATTCAAACATCTCTTTAACAGTAAAGCTGGCATATTTATCGTCATACAAACACTAGTAGTAAAATAAATCTAACGGATTTAGAAAATGTAAACCGGGGTCACTGATTTGAGAAGCATTTTTTTACAACCTAAATCCTTTTAAATGAAACGTATCTTAAAAGCATCTTTAATAGCGATCGTTGTGTTGCTGTTTGGTGCAGTACAAAACAAAACATCCGCACAGGTCTCGGTCAATGTTTCTTTCCAAAGTTTTTATGATGAGTTGAGTCCTTATGGCGACTGGATCAGTTATCCAGAGCATGGGTATGTATGGAGACCAGATACCAGGTATCGTGATTTTCATCCTTACAGATCAGAGGGAAATTGGGCCTGGTCAGAAGACTATGGATGGATGTGGGTCTCAAATTATGAATGGGGATGGGCGCCATTTCACTACGGTCGCTGGGTCTATGATTCTTATGAAGGCTGGCTCTGGGTTCCGGATTATGAATGGGCACCGGCCTGGGTAGTATGGCGTGGTGGTGGTGACTATTATGGTTGGGCACCGATGAGTCCTGGTATCAATATCAGTTTATATTTCGGTAACAGGTATAATGTACCGTACAATTATTGGTGCTTTGCTCCAAGACGGTATATAACTTCCCCACATCTTTCTAATTATTATGTTGACAGGGGCAGGAACACAACCATTATTAATCAAACAACTATTATTAATAATTATAGCAGGAACAGGGATTATG
This sequence comes from Chitinophagaceae bacterium, assembly GCA_036524255.1. Taxonomy (GTDB): domain Bacteria; phylum Bacteroidota; class Bacteroidia; order Chitinophagales; family Chitinophagaceae; genus VBAS01. The sequence goes on along the minus strand of DATDCP010000232.1, from coordinate 6,538 downwards.
TAATTGGTCCTTCCCGCAATGAAGTTGAAAGATATACTGGTTCAAGAATCAATTCTGTTAGAATTCGTGAATCTCAAAGAGCCGGACGTACCATAGCAAGGAATAATGAAGTCTCTATTTACAAGCCTTATATTAACAGGGGTTCTGATAGAGGAACGCCAAGAACTTTCGGGACTTACAGAGGTCAGAATACAACTACTGATCGAAATACAGCAAGGCAAGAAAGACCCTATCAGAATCGCGGCAATCAACAAATAGAAAGACAACAATTCCCTAACCAGAATGATCAGAGAGTGGAAAGGCAACAAGTGCCTGATCAGAATAGGAGAATAGAAAGACCTTACCAAAATAGAGGTAATCAGCAAACAGAGCGGCAGCAGTTTCCAAATCAGAATGATCAAAGAATAGAAAGACAGCAAATACCTGATCAGAATACAAGACGAATTGAACGGCCATCTCAGAATAGAGGTAATCAGCAAATAGAAAGGCAACAATCTCCAAATCAGAATAATCAAAGAGTAGAAAGACAACAAGTGCCTGATCAGAATAGACAAAGAATGGAAAGACCATATCAGAATCGCGGCAATCAACAGGTAGAGAGGCAGCAATCTCCGAATACTCAAAGAGTAGAAAGGCAGCAAATGCCTAATCAAAGAGTGGAGAGACAACAAGCACCTACTCAAAATAATCAACGAGTTGAAAGACCATATCAAAATAGGGGACAGCAACAACAGGTGGAAAGACCTTCACAAACTCAGCCGCAGCAACAACAACAAAGAGGTAATGGCAATGGAAACGGAAATGGTCGGGGAAAAGGCAGAGGTAATTAAATTATAATAGATTCATCTTATAAAAGAGCTTCCGATGAGGAAGCTCTTTGTTTATATATTATTCCATACCCATCTTTTTGAGCAATTCTTTAAATCCTTCTTCATTTCTAAGTGGGTCAAAAAGTTTATCTACTTTAATGCTGATCAGGCCGAAATCATAAAGACGGTACGCTAAGTTGAGTTTTTCAATTGCCTTTTGTTTATCTCCTATCCATGCATAGAGGATACCGATTTGGAATGCAAAATCATACGGTGCTGATTTTTCCAGGGAATCTGCAATTTTTTTTGTTTTATCTGGTTGGCCGGTACGTGTGTGGGCGATACTTTTTAGCATGGATAGAGAAGTTGGCCGGCTATAAAATAGTATACTGTCATATTCATCTTTTAAAAAATAGTAAACCAATTTAGCCCCTTGTGTGGAATCTGGAATGTTAGTTGGGCGTATTTCATTTCTATACGATAGGTATTTTTCAGGATCTCTTATATAACGATAATAATTTAGCCATCCAGTATTCATGATTTGAGAAAGCGGATCAAGAACTTTTGCTTTTTGAAGATTCTTTTTGGCTTCGGCAAAGCTGCCCATTTCCATTTGCGCAAAGGCCAGGTAAACATGAGCCTCAGCATTGTTTGGATTGAGTGCGATGGATTTGTTTAGCTCTTTAATTGCAAGAGCCGGTGAAAGGGTGCTGATCTTAAGCACATCTCCCAGTATCATATGTGTCTCGGATCTCTCCGGACCTAAAGCTACTGAAGTCAGAGCCGCATCAAGTGATTTACGAACATAGTAAGGTTTTTCACTTTGATTTCGAAATGGGATCTTGGAATAGGCACTTGCCAATTCAGCCCACGCCAGGGAAAAATCAGGATCTTTTTTTATAGCATTTAATAACGGCTCAATTCTTTGCGACCAGGGTAATTTTTTTGCCCGCAAATAATCTTCATAAGCTTCTACATTATCTGTAGCTTTTTCAATGATACGTTTCCCTTCTTCTGTGGTCAGTTTTACATTCAGCTTATTAGCTATCTGTTGTGCTACTTCACTTTGAATGGCAAAAACCTCAGATGCATTTCTGTCATAGGTTTCTGCCCAAATATGCTTATCAGTTTTTGCATTAATTAACTGGGCAGTGATCCTCACTTTATCACCTTCCTTTCTTACACTTCCTTCCAGTATTGTAGCAACGCCTAATTCCTCAGCAATTTTTTTTATGTTTTTCTTGTTGTTTTTATACTCCATTACCGATGTTCGTGAAATAACTTTCAGATCAGCAATTTTGGAAAGCTGTGTAATGATGTCTTCTGTTATTCCATCGCTGAAATATTGCTGCAGTGTATCGTTGCTGATATTATCAAATGGCAGAACTGCGATTGATTTATCACTGCCGGTAAACACAGAATTATTTTTCAGCAAGCCAGGCAAGAGAAGTGCGATCAATGTAATTACAATAGCTGCTGCTGATACAAGGATCCATTTGCGTATAGCTTTCTGGTTTCTCTTCGCTGTTATGTCTACAACTCTCCCTTCAATTTTTTCTTTTGCAGGCACAGTTAATCCGTCATTGGCAAGGGCATATACTTCCATAGGCTCGTGCACATTTTTCATCTTGAAACGGCCAAGATTAACTGTTTTGAATTCAGGGTGATTCCTGATCTTGTCAAATATTTCTTTGGAGAAAAGAATGCTTCCAGGCAATCCCAATGACTGGATGCGGGAAGCAATGTTCACGCCATCACCCATGATCTTACCATCTTCATAGATCACTTCGCCGATGTGAAGACCAAGACGGAGAGGAACCGGCGGATGATCGGCCTGCATCTGTTGCTGAATACTAAACGCACAATGCATGGCTTTTGTGATGCTGGTAAAAATGCATAAACTGCCATCACCATAAAATTCGATCACATTTCCTTCAAATTCCCCCACAGTTTTTTCCAATACTGCCCGGTGATGTTTTACCATTTTGATCGCGGATTGTTCATCACGCTGCATCATGGCAGTGTAGCCGGCAATATCAGTAAACAAAATAGCAGCAAGCTGACGTGTGGATGGCATGAATTGAAGTTAATAAAAAAGTCCCGCTTATGCAGGACTATATACTATTGGGTATTGTCTCAGTTTGAAATTTAGCCTCTTAAATTCCTATTATCGTTTAAATAACTTGATACCATTATCGAAGACAAGAACATTATCAGATTGTATTGTTATTTTCGATTTTACACCGGCATAGCTAGTAAAAATGATAGTGTTTCCAGAAACGTCATAGGTTGCGTCATAGCGTTCGCTTCCAATTAATATCGAAACCTTTCCATTTTCTTTGAAATCATATTGCCTATAGCTGTCCAAATCTTTATATAACCCGTTGACTTTTTTGTTGCAAGAAGCAATTGTAAATAATAATATTATTAGAATATATCTTATCATGCTTGACCGATTAAGCAAATGGTTTTGTGCCTAAAGACTATCGACTGATTCTTTAAGCTTCAGCCTCCATATAAGATTCAATTGGTTCACATGTACAGATCAAATTCCGATCACCATAAGTATTATTAACTCTTGCAACAGAAGGCCAGAATTTATTTTGGGTAACATAATACATAGGAAAAGCGGCTTGTTCTCTTGAATAAGGCTTATTCCAATCACTTGTTACAACCATTGCTTGTGTATGAGGTGCATTCTTTAATGCATTATTTTTCTTATCCATTTTTCCTTCTTCAATATCTCTTATTTCCTGGCGAATGCTAAGTAATGCATCACAGAAACGATCAAGCTCGGCTTTGTCTTCACTTTCTGTGGGCTCGATCATGATCGTGCCGGGAACAGGAAAACTCATTGTCGGCGCATGAAAACCATAATCCATTAAACGCTTAGCCACATCTTCTGCTTCTATCTCTGCAGATTTTTTGAAGGGGCGCAGATCAACTATAAATTCATGAGCACATTGACCATTATGATTTGTATAAAGAATTTCGAACTGGCCTTGCAATCTTGCACGCATGTAGTTTGCATTCAGGATAGCATATTCCGTTGCATTCTTTACGCCGATATTTCCTAACATTCTTATATAACCATAACTAATAAGAAGGATAGATGCACTTCCATAAGGTGCTGCTGAAACTGCGTTTGAATCGGTTTTTGAATTTTGACTTTTGAATTCTACATGACCCGGTAAATAAGGAGTCAAATGTTTCTTCACACAGATCGGTCCCATGCCCGGGCCTCCACCACCATGTGGTATTGCAAATGTTTTATGCAAGTTCAAATGACAAACATCAGCGCCGATCAATCCTGGTGCAGTTAATCCAACCTGTGCATTCATATTTGCACCATCCATGTACACTTGTCCGCCGTGCTGGTGAATAATATCTGTAATTTCTTTAACTGTTTCTTCATACACACCATAAGTGCTCGGGTACGTGATCATAATGCCAGCAAGATTTGCTGAATGCTCAGTTGCTTTTGCTTTCAGATCTTCAACGTCAATGTATCCATGCTCCAATGCCTTTACAACAACTACTTTCATTCCCGCCATTACTGCACTTGCAGGGTTTGTGCCGTGTGCAGAAATTGGGATCAGCATAACATTACGATGACCATGATCGTTTGCTTCATGATAATCACGAATGGCCAACAAGCCGGCATACTCTCCCTGTGCACCGCTGTTTGGTTGTAAACTGCATGCGTCAAGTGCTGTGATCTCACATAAATATTTTGAAAGGTCATCAACAACTTGTTTGTAACCTTCTGTTTGATTCGCAGGAGCAAACGGATGCATTTTACTCCAATGCACCCAACTCAGTGGGATCATTTCTGAAGCTGCGTTCAATTTCATCGTACAACTTCCCAATGTGATCATTGAAGTATTCAATGAAAGGTCTTTATTCTCCAATGATTTTATATAACGCATCATCTGGCTTTCACTGCGATGCGTATTGAATACAGGATGCGTTAAGAATAAAGATGTTCTTGTTAAACTTTGAGGAATATGGTCCGGTTCATCGTCATGATGAATATCGAATGTCACTGGATTCTTATCATCTTCGAAACAATTGATAAGATCATAAAGGTCTTCAGTAAGCGTTGTTTCATCTAGAGAAATACTGATATACTTATTATCAATATACCGAAGATTGATCTGTTGCCTTTCTGCTTTTTCCTTTATTGATGAGATCTTAGCTGCTTTAACAGTAATGGTATCAAAGAAATTGGTTGTTACCAATTCAAATCCCAATTCTTCAATTGCATCGGCAACCGTTTGTGTCAATATGGCAACTCTCTTTGCAATATTTTTTAAACCATCAGGGCCATGAAACACTGCATACATAGCAGCCATATTTGCCAATAATGCCTGTGCCGTACAAATATTTGAAGTGGCTTTTTCTCTTTTGATATGTTGTTCTCTTGTCTGTAATGCCATGCGCAATGCACGGTTATTATTTGCATCAACGCTTACTCCAATGATACGACCGGGGATACTTCTTTTAAAATCATCTTTAGCGGCAAAAAAAGCAGCATGAGGTCCGCCATAACCAAGAGGAACACCGAATCGTTGTGCAGAACCAATTGCGCAATCAGCACCAAGTTCCCCGGGAGGAGTGAGCAATGTTAAAGCCAACAGGTCTGTAGCCATTACAACAAATGCTCCTGCTCCATGAACACGGTTGATGAATTCACGATAATCTTCTATCGAACCTTTATCATTGGGATATTGAACAATCGCCCCGCAATAAGTAGAATCGATGCTTGCTTTTTTATAATCACCAGTTACAATTTCGATCCCGATCGGTTTTGCTCTTGTATGTAAAACATCTTTTGTTTGCGGGAAAATTTCATTGTCAACAAAAAACTTTGGATGAGTGATATGCTCATGCTTGTTCAGCGTATTAAAGAACATCGTCATTGCTTCTGCTGCTGCGGTTGCTTCATCAAGCAAACTTGCATTTGCAATTGGCAACGCCGTCAGGTCACTTACCATTGTTTGAAAATTCAATAAACTTTCCAAGCGACCCTGCGATATTTCAGCCTGGTAAGGGGTGTACTGTGTGTACCAACCTGGATTCTCAAACACATTCCTGAGAATAACAGAAGGAACGATAGTATCATAATATCCCTGGCCGATATAATTTTTATAAACTTTATTCTGAAGCGAAACTTCTTTGATATGCTGCAGGTACTGGTGCTCACTCATGGCCGCAGGCAAATTCAATTCGTGCTGCATCCGGATGGAAGGCGGAACAGTTCGGCTGATCAACATGTCAAGATCCGGCACACCGATCGTTTTCAGCATTTGTTTTGTTGAATGTTCATCGGGTCCGATGTGACGGGAAATAAATTCGCAAGATTGTTTTTCAAAAAGATCCATAGTTTTTCTCCTGCTGTGATTGATTATTCAGCGCCGCAAAGTTAAGGTTGCAAAGCCTAATAAAATGCTGATTGTTCAACTGTGGAAAACAGGTTGTTACTTTGTGGCATGGCAGAGGATATATTGAAAAATTGGGAGAAGAAATCGGCTGATAACCAGAAGAAGTACAAGCAGTTTCTTCAACGGGCGGATAAAAACAAAGTGCTGAAAGCCCTGCCAGACCTGCATGAAGAGGCTTTTTCCAAAATTGATTGTCTGCAATGTGCCAACTGCTGTAAAAACTATTCGCCGCGGTTTAAGACGCCGGATATAAAAAGGATCAGCAAGGTTTTGGGTTTACGGGAA
>DATDCP010000231.1:0-2920 GCA_036524255.1 Chitinophagaceae bacterium | reverse complement strand
CCTGCATTGATCTTATCAATGACTGCGAACGGAAGCGATGGAACAATTTTCGTTAGCAGTGGTGGACAATATGTAAAAGATGCGCAAACTGCCCCTGCAAGCGTTGTCCTTTCCTCTGATGACTATTTAAAGATCCAACGCCTGATCGAATCGGGGGTGCCGGTAACACTTGATGTAGAAGTGAAAACAAAATTTTATACTGATGATTTTAAAGGATATAATGTTGTTGCTGAAATCCCAGGTACTGATCCCTTATTGAAAGAAGAACTTGTAATGCTTGGTGGGCATCTTGATAGCTGGCATGCAGCTACCGGAGCAACAGATAATGCTGCAGGTTGTGCCGTAATGATGGAAGCTATTAGAATATTGAAAGCAAGTGGTTTTCAGCCACGCCGTACTATTCGTATTGCATTATGGAGCGGTGAGGAGCAAGGTTTGTATGGCAGTCGGAATTATGTAAAAAATCATTTTGCCGATCCTGCGAAAATGATACCGACAGCTGATCATGCAAAAGTTTCGGCTTATTATAATTTAGATAATGGAACCGGCAAGATCCGCGGTATTTATTTACAGGGTAATAAAGATGTAGGTCCAATTTTTTCTAAATGGCTTGAGCCATTCAAAGATCTTGGTGCTGGGACTGTTACCGTAAATAATACAGGAGGCACAGATCATCTTGCCTTTGATGCTGTGGGCATTCCGGGATTTCAATTTATACAAGACCAGATCGAATACAATACAAGGACACATCACACTAATATGGATACTTACGATCATCTTGTACCTGATGATCTGAAACAGGCCGCTACTATTGTTGCAGCATTTGTTTATAACACCGCACAAAGAGATCAGAAGATTCCAAGAAAACCAATGCCACAAGCACCAACACAGAACCGGGCATTTTAATAATTCATAAATAAGTAACTTATTGAAGTGAGAAGTATTCTTCTCGCTTTTTTTATTTCAATAGTATTTTAAAAAAGGAATTATTGAGTGTTGCGTGGATTCTCATAAATAAATCTCACTTGCGCATTTTTCTTTTCGGTTGAAGTAAGATAGAGTTGGTATCGTTTATTTCCCGCAGTAATAATTAGCAACGCAGTATTCGGAGGAATATCTCCAAGATTTTCTGCCACCATTGTGATCTCTTGTTCTTTGTTATTCAGATCAACTTTTATTTCAAGTGTTATTGGTTTTGCAGCAAGCTTTTGATTAGATGCAAGCGGTTTATTGTTTAATAACACAGTTATGATATCGCCATCCACCTGGGCATTATCATAAAAATCTAAGCGAATCGTGCCGGTATCAACTTTTATTTCTTTGATATGATCAAAATCTGATTCTGCTACTCTCGCCAGAGTGATCTTTCCAGGTGGGCAGCTTGTATTATTATTCATTGTAACGCCACCCCAATCACCGGTAAGCACTTCTTTATTATCATGCTTTTCGTAAACGAGATTGTATTGTTTAATGCAGGGAATACAATCAGGCGGGATGTGAAACGTCAATACCTTAAGCTCATTTATGCTTAACGATTTGTTTACAGAGTTATAAATACCTCCAAAATCTTCTTTTACATAGTTGGTAACATCGGAATAATGATAAGATGCGCCATTGATCTTTCCGTTTTCAGTTTTTATATTCAATTCAATATTATAAATACGAAAACAACCACCAGGACCTTGCGTCAAAGTACCCCGCCAAACACCATTCAGGTTTTGGGCAGTTGAACTAATAGAAATGATAAAAATAATTAGAAGGAACGAGGCGGCTCTCATTGCGGGTAAACTTAAAGGAAATTCTTTATTTGGTTAAATTGATTTACGGGAGCGGTATTGGGGTGCCGGGTTTTACATATTTAAATCTGACCATCGCATTCTTTTGTTCTGTTGAAGTTATCCTTACTTCATAGCGCTGATCACCGGCTGTCACGATCATTAAGGAAGTATTGGGTGGAATGCGGCCAAGGTTTTCCGCCACCATTACCAATTCATGATCTGGATTTGATTCATCCATTTTTAGATTGATGGTTATTGCAGCAGCAGATAATCTTTTTTTAGAAAGCATTAGTTTTTTGTCAAGATAAATTGAGATAGTGTCATCATCAATTTCCCCGTTGTCATATAATTTCACAAAGACATTTTCCGAATTTATAAGCAGGGTTTGCACAAGATTGTTTTCTCTTGATCTTAACAGATCCTGAGTTTTTGTATTTGGTTTTATAGTAAGATCTTTTTTGTCTTCTTTTTGTATTGGATCTACCTCGACTTTTTTTACGGTGTCGGTTTTTGGCCTTACCAAAACAGTATTCTTATTTGTATTGGTGGAATTGTTTTTACTCTGATTGGTGGGTGGTGGTTTTGTAGTAGTCTTCTTAGTTGAGTTATTTGTAGTCGGATTCGTTTTTACCGGCGGCGGATTGTTTTTTACAGTGGTATTCTTTTTTCTTAAAAAGGGCTCAACGTAAAAATCTGATGTGATGACCTTTCTTAAGATCATTTTACCGCCACCACAATCATCACCCCTTATTCTTCCTCCTAGTGAATCTGTTCTTTCGAATACGCTGCTAAATGTGCCTTCCAAAAATTCCTCTTTACCTGATTTTGCATAAGTGAGAAGACATTTTTGAATACAGGCCACACTTGCAAGTGACATTTTTACTTCGATCGTTTTTATTTCCTGTATCAATGCATTGCCGGAAGAATTTGCAAAATTACCAGTCATCGTGCACTTGCCATAAAATTGTTTCTCTCTATAGGAGTAAGTAACGCCAGATAAAGTATTTTTTGATTGTTCCATTTGTACCTCAAAACGGTACTGATCGCCATCATCAGTAATAAAATAGCCACGCCAAATGCCGGTTATGTCCTGAGCAAATGACAAAAAAGAGAAAGCCGGTAAAAAGGTGAAAACGGTGAGT
>DATDCP010000230.1:0-7651 GCA_036524255.1 Chitinophagaceae bacterium | reverse complement strand
CCGTGACATTTCTCCACTTCATTTTCCAATGCACAACTTTCATCAGCATATAATGGCAAGGGAGATTCTTTATAAAGAATTTTCATTCCTTCCCAATTATCTCTTGCCAATGGTTGTTCTACTAACTCCACTCCTAACTCTTTCAGCATAGGGATTTTTTTCAATGCCTGTTCTGTGGTCCATCCTGCATTTGCATCTACACGAAGAATTGAGTCCGTATTTTGTCTTAATGCCTTTACCATTTCAATATCATTCTCCGTTCCTACTTTTACTTTATAGATCGGCCAGGGTTTTTCTTTCATCTTTTCCACCATCTTATCGATCGTATCAATTCCAATTGTATAATCAGTGACCGGGTTGTTTGAAATATCTAAATTCCAAAGTTTGTAAAGCGGCTTGCCTTTCATTTTACCATAGAGATCCCATGCAGCAATATCAAGGGCACAAACAAGAAAAGGATTATTAGGTATAAGATGATGCAGGTAATGCCAGTAACGTTCAGGTTCTGTAAAAGCAAATTTTTCAACAAAAGGTTTTTTGCTTTCAAGCTGTTCGATCATTTGTTCAACTGTGATATCATAATATTTTATCGAAGGTGCTTCGCCATACCCTTTTTTTCCGAAATGTTCCAGCTCAACTATTAAAGTTGGTTGATGTGTTTTAGTACCACGGGAAATTGTAAATGGGTAACGAAAAGGCAGATTGAATTTGTAGTAATTCACTTTCATGCATCAAATATATGATGGGAAATTCTATACATCATCTTCCGCTGCCTTGAATATAATCGCTGAGCTCTTCATTAAATTCATTTTCATTAATGAGATCCTCCAGCAGTAAATGCATCCTGTATTTCCATTCGTTATTCGGATCAGCAGGAACATTTATCCTTTCTTCATGGGGATTTTCTCTTCGCAACTTTTCACTCATTCCAAGAATATCCTGGACTTGAAAAATACTCCACATCGCCGGTGAATATAAATGCTGAATAATGATCGCACGATTCACCCATGCTTCGCAATAAACAGGAGGATTACCATAATGCCCAAGGATATGATGATAGAATGCAGTTATTTTTGTTTTATCCTCTTCCCACCAACTACGAATTGTACTCATATCATGCGTTGATGGGGTAATAACTGATAAATAAGGAGCTTCAGTTGGATTAAAAAATTCTGCTCCATATTTTTTCGGCATACGCTGAATTTCCAAACTAAGAATCCCCAACTGTTCCATCACTTCAGGCACACAATGAGGCACCATCCCAAGATCTTCGCCGCAGATAAGCATATTCGTAGCACGTTTCAAATAAGGAAGTTTGTGCATTGCCTCCTTCATCCAAAAATCATCCTGGCGTTTGAAAAAATAATTTTCGTAAAGATCATATAGCTTTCTCTTCTGTCCATTATCGAGATAACGAAAAGAAATTGTTCTGTCAACGCCGATCCTGAAATGAAATTGATTTCCTTCGGTTCCAGGCTCTTCAAATAAAATAACATTTGAGAGCAGATCGAATAAACCGTTTTTTAATGTTTCATTACCCTCATCTTCTTCAAGTGTTGCAATGTAGGCTTCCACTCTTCTTTGTGTGGCATATTCCGGTTTCAGATCATACAAACCATATTCTTTTCTTATAAGAAAATCTGCTTTTATTTTTATTGAAGAATAATTGCCAAATATTTCATCAAGCACCACGTCATTAATAAAAGGTTTGCAAAAACGATCATGATCAAACCAAATTCCCTTTTCGCCAAATTCACTTACATGCACTGGTATAGACGGAACAAAATGCCCCATAATACCTTCTATGGCATCAATTGGGATACTCCATATTCTAAAGAATCCAAGTATATGATCTATCCTGAATGCATCGAAATAATTGCTCATTTGCTCAAATCGTTTGCGCCACCATTCAAAATGATCTTCCTGCATCTTTTTCCAATTGTAAGTTGGAAAACCCCAGTTCTGTCCTTTCACTGCAAAATCATCTGGTGGTGCTCCTGCCTGGAATTCCAGGTTGTATAATTCAGGGTCAACCCATGCATCACAACCATAACGGTAAACGCCGATAGGAATATCGCCTTTAAATACAATTCCTTTCTTATGACAATAATCAACCGCTTCTTTTAATTGTTTATGCAAATGAAACTGCACGAAATAGTGAAATGAAATATCACGATGAGCAGAAGAATTTTTTGCAGAAAGTTTTTCAATAGCTTTTTTGTTGTAAACAGAAAAACTTTCCCAATTACTGAAATCAGAAGTTTGATACTTATCACGCAAATAACAAAAAGCCGCATAAGGCATCAACCAGTATTTATTTGCATGGTAGAATTCTTTATACTCTTCATCATCAAAAAACTCACCTGACGTATTGCTAAAAATATCATTCAGTACTTCCAGTTTTGTTTTTACCACTTCTACATAGTCCACATAAGGAAGCTTATTTAATTCTTGCTGTTTTTCAGACAATGCTTTGATCTTTGCAGCATTTGATTTACCAGCAACTTTTTCGATATTAATATAAATCGGATGCAGAGCAAACGCAGATATTGCTGCATAAGGATATGAGTCGGACCAGGTATGATTAGCAATGGTATCATTTACCGGTAATATCTGTATAAGTCGTAGCCCCGTTTTTTTTGCCCAATCAGCCAGCGGTTTCAGATCAGTAAACTCTCCGACCCCAAAACTTTTTTTACTGCGTAAACTAAAAACAGGGATCGCAACGCCGGCGCCTTTCCATGTATTATTTGGTAAATGAATAAAACCATCATGAAGAACACTCAATTTCTTTTTTTCAGGTTCTGCAAATACGATCCTGTTATCCCCTTCTTCAAAATGGATAAAGAGTTTTTCTTTTTTATTATAAACACCATATTTATATGCCAAAGGAAAAACTTCATCTGAAAGATCCAGCTTGCAGTTCCACCAGTTCCCATCCTTTTTTAAAAGAAGTGGTTTTATCATTTGCCACTCACCCATTACTTTTCCACTACCACCAATGCAAACAAATTCATTGTTTTTAAGCAATGGAGCTTTTACTTTAAAAATATGTGTGAACTTATCTTTTGACTTTGCAGATGTTTTTGACGCGGGTCTTTTTAATAATATATCGGCAAATGGAGTTGAATAAAAAGCATTTTCATATTCACCCGCATGGTTCCAGGTATCGATCAATTGTACTTCTTTTACTCCGTGCTTTGGCACATCTATTAAACGATCTTTACCAAACTCGGGAACGATCTCGCCATCTTCGTGACGAAGGATATACTTGTAATGAAATGAAGAAGCTTCTTCTTTGTCGATCTTTATTTCTGCAGTCCAGAATTCATCGTTCAAATAGGTCATTGGGATAGCCCCATTGATAAGGTCTGTACCCAACTCCCCATTATCGCTAATCCACAATGATTGGCCAAAAGAGGTCTTGAAACGTAAGTAAAACTGTATTCTCATAAATTAGTCAGACAAGCAGACAATCAATCTTTAAGGATTAAATTCGGGCTTATAAAAGCATTGAAAACTGTGTCGTTTTGACACATTGACGAAAGTAATGAAAAACTTCATTTAATTAGCAGGACCTATACAATCATTTTAATCCCGCATCATGAAAAATGATCTTTCACGCTGGCAAAGGCTATTTAATTTTTGTCTTGGATTATTCATTGCAGGTGCTTTTGCAATGAAATGGATGGAGAATGACCTGCTCTTTAACAATGAAAAGATCTCAATTTTTGGGTTGGAACTGTTTTATCCCAAAGAAAAGATCGTTGAGATCTTTTCCGGCGTCAGTGATAAAGTAAAAACCATACTTAACTATCATTTGAGCTTTGATTTTATTTTTATGGCTGGTTGCTACCCTGGCATTGCCTGCCTTTGCATGATTTCATCCTTAAAAGTGAATAGTAAAAACTTAAAGAGAATACTATTCATCCTCGCCTTTCTGCAGATCTTCGGTTGGACCTTTGATGTTATAGAGAATTATTATTTACTGAAATGGCTAAAGAACCCTGCGATCGGTGATGAATTTGGCTTTTATCATGTAGTCGTTTACAGTAAATGGGCGATTGCATTAATAGCGATATTGATCGCTTTATCTGTATTGGTGTCATCTTTATTTAAGAAAAAAAATCTGCAATCTAAAATCTAAAATCTGAAATCGCTTCCCTTATCTTTGCGGCAACAAATTTTTAACGAATGGAGCAGCAAAAGAATTCTACGATGATCTGGTGGGTAATATTTCTTGCATCAACAGCCGGGCTTATTTTTGCGATCTATAGCCATTGGGAATGGCTTACACTTATTTTACCTTTCGTTGCCACATCTTTCGTAAAGGCATTAAGAATAATGTAAAGATTTTATTTTCACCTTTCTACTAACGACTAACTAATTGCTTATAAAAAACCCGGCCGAGGCCGGGTTTTTAGTTTTCATCAGTTAAGGTTCCATCTGCGCATCATGGCACTGGCCGACTTTGCTTGTCTTTGCCTGTTCCACATTTCCTGCACAGTAAATAACTTCTTCTTCTGATCTTTTTCAATTGTGGTTTTCGCCACTGTTTCTTTTACTTCTTTGAACAATTGATCTTTTGCTTTTTTGTCTAATTGTTCATGTCCGGGCATAATAATGCTCTTCATAATACTCTCCTTTTTTTTAATCTGTCGGTTAACAATCGTCTGAGCTTGGAAGTAATTAAAACCAGGGAAATTTAAATAGGACTGGTTAGGTTACGTTCTTTGTAGTTGTTTATTTCTTGCTCAGTTTTGAGATGCAAATATACGAATGAAACGCTTACTATACAAATGAATGAAGAAGTAATTTGATAAAAAATTGTCTGCTATAGGCATTGAATTTTTAAATACAATCACTTAGAAGAAAACAATTATTTTTTTCAAAATTTCATAGGGGAAATGGGTTACCTCGGTTGTTTATTGATTTGCAGTTGATAACAGATGATGTTGAATGAAGAAGTTGCAATAATAAGTTTTCAGAATGCATTTGCTTACGAAATAAGTAATTACTTAAATGAAAATTTTTACTTTTAAAATGCAATGAAAACCGAGCATACATATATTGTTTACATTGTTGAATGCAAGGATTGGAGTTATTATATCGGTGTATGTAATGATATTGAAAGAAGAATAATGGGAACACAATACTGGCCATGACGAAAGCTCTTATACTTTTTCACGAAGACCTGATGAATTAAAATACTTTGAAATTTTTACAGATGTTAACCAGGCAATAGCCAGAGAGAAACAATTAAAGGGTTGGTCAAGGAAAAAGAAGCAGGCTTTAATTGCAGAAAACTTTTATCGGTTGAAAGAGTTAGCTAAATCAAAGAATCAAAAATAAAGACTGTCAGGCTGAGCTTGTCGAAGCCCTGATCATCTTTAGTACTAATGCCCAACAACCCTTCGCCCTTCGACAAGCTCAGGATGGCTCAGGGTGACAAGGACTCAGCATTACGCCGTCTTATTTATAAACAACGGCAAACCAGAGCTCCAATCATCATCCATATAAAGTTCAAATGAATAACGGCCAGCTTTCTCAAATTTCATTTGAGCAAAATTAAAAACAAGGTTGATGGCTGAATATTGACCGTTTTGTGGCTTTTGGATATTCATGTTTCCTTCTATCGGTTGGATTACTTCTTTTCCATCTACATCAATAAATCGTAAACGCATATGATGCTCCCCGATTTCTTTTTCTGAGAAACGCAAACGACAGGCAACAGAAAAGTTTGCCTGTACAAACGGGAACTGCTTTGAATGTATTCCATCAAAAGTTCCTACTACAGTTAGCTTACCACTATTATCCTGTGCAAAATCGCAGAGGGTGAAGATTTCTATTTCCATATTTATTAATTTAAAAAATAAAACCGCAGCCTTTTCAAGCTACGGTTTTCCATTATATCATCATAGTCCTTTCCTAATCACATTAATCAAGATTCTACTTCACCTCTTCAAACGGCACATCCTGCACATTCTCTGCATTACCATTTCCACTTTGTTGTTGCCCCGCACCTGCATCAGCACCCGGCTGGCCACTGGCTCCTGCGGATTGTGCACCACCTTGTTGTTGCTGTGCATTATAAATATCCTGGCTTGCTGCTGTCCATGCATTGTTCAGTTCTGTGCTTGCTAATTCTATTGCAGCAAGATCCTGCGCTTTATGCGCTTCTTTTAATTTAGTTACAGCAGCTTCAATAGCTGTCTTCTTATCAGCCGGAATTTTATCACCGTATTCTTTTAATTGTTTCTCTGTTTGAAAAACAAGACTATCGGCTGTATTTAATTTTTCTATTCTTTCTTTTTCCGCCTTATCTGATGCTTCATTCATCTTTGCATCATTCTTCATTTTTTCTATCTCTTCTTTTGTCAAACCGCTACCGGCTTCAATGCGGATCTTTTGTTCTTTACCTGTGCCTTTATCTTTTGCAGTTACATGCAAAATACCATTGGCATCAATATCAAACACCACTTCTATCTGCGGCAAACCACGGGGCGCCGGCGGAATATTATCAAGATTAAAAACTCCCAATGTCTTATTATCCTTTGCCAGGCTTCTTTCACCTTGTACAACGTGTATCTGCACACCCGGTTGGTTATCGCTGGCGGTTGAGAACACTTCTGATTTCTTAGTAGGAATAGTTGTGTTACTTGGGATCAACGGTGTCATTACACCACCGAGTGTTTCAATACCCAATGAAAGCGGCGTTACGTCCAATAACAACACATCTTTTACTTCACCAGTTAATACCGCACCTTGTATCGCTGCACCCACTGCTACCACTTCATCAGGGTTCACACCTTTGTGTGGCTTTTTGTTAAAGAATTTTTCAACGATCTCCTGCACTTTCGGGATACGTGTACTACCACCCACCAATATCACTTCATTGATCTCTGATGTATTCATACCAGCATCTTTCAATGCCTGCTCACATGGTTTCAAACAACGCTGAAATAAACTATCAGCCAGTTGCTCAAACTTTGCACGGCTTAATTTTTTTACTAAGTGCTTAGGCACTCCGTCAACCGCGGTGATATAAGGAAGATTTATTTCTGTTTCAGAAGATGAACTCAATTCAACCTTTGCTTTTTCAGAAGCTTCTTTCAAACGCTGCAAAGCCATTGGGTCTTTGCGCAGATCGATCGCTTCATCTTTTTTAAATTCATCAGCCAGCCAATCCATCACCACTTTATCAAAATCGTCACCACCAAGGTGTGTATCACCATTAGTTGATTTTACTTCAAACACTCCCTCTCCCATTTCAAGGATTGAGATATCGAACGTACCACCACCAAGGTCAAACACCGCTACTTTATGGTCATGTTTGTCTTTATCCAAACCATAAGCCAGCGCCGCAGCGGTTGGCTCATTCACGATACGACGAACATTTAAACCGGCAATTTCACCAGCTTCTTTTGTAGCCTGGCGTTGCGCATCATTAAAATAGGCTGGCACTGTGATTACGGCATCTGTCACTTCCTGTCCAAGATAATCCTCGGCGGTTTTCTTCATTTTCTGAAGCACCATAGCCGATATTTCCTGTGGTGTATAAGGTCTGCCATCTATGTCAATACGAACAGTATTATTGTCACCTTTTACCACTTTATAGCTCCAGTGACTTATCTCTTCGGTCACCTCATCG
>DATDCP010000229.1:0-2372 GCA_036524255.1 Chitinophagaceae bacterium | reverse complement strand
ATGATGAAAAAGGTCTTGAACCGGTTGTTGTAAATACAAGAGAAGAATTTTATAATTCACAATATGATTATGAAATAGATTTTGCTGATGTAAAAGGACAGGAGAATATAAAAAGGGCACTAGAGATCGCGGCTGCAGGTGGTCATAATGCAATATTAATTGGTCCGCCCGGTGCTGGCAAAACAATGCTGGCAAAACGATTGCCAACAATTCTTCCTCCACTTTCATTACATGAGGCTTTAGAAACAACCAAGATCCATTCGGTAGCAGGCAAGCTTCCTGAAAATTCTACCTTGGTTTCAAAACGACCTTTTCGTTCTCCGCATCATACAATTTCTGATGTGGCTTTGGTTGGCGGAGGTGGTAATCCGCAACCCGGGGAAATTTCTTTGGCACATAACGGCGTTTTGTTCCTGGATGAATTACCTGAATTCAAAAGAACAGTGCTGGAAGTAATGCGCCAGCCTATGGAAGAAAGAAAAGTGACGATCTCAAGAGCAAAGGTTGCGTTGGATTTTCCTGCTTCATTTATGCTGATCGCTTCCATGAATCCATGTCCTTGCGGTTTCTTTAATCATCCTGAAAAAGAGTGTACCTGCCCGCCCGGTGCTGTGCAGAAATATTTAAATAAAATTTCCGGGCCATTGCTAGATCGCATTGACCTGCATGTGGAAGTAACTCCTGTTGCATTTAATGAATTATCCTCCACAAAAAATTCTGATAATTCAACTCTTATTCGTGAAAGAGTTATCAAGGCGAGAGAGATGCAGGCAGAACGTTATAAAAACAATCCCGGTATCTATTGCAATGCGCAAATGAGCACTAAAATGTTAAAAGAAATTTGTGTGATCGATACGGTTGGACAAAATTTATTGAAGGCAGCAATGGAAAAACTCAATCTTTCTGCCCGGGCTTATGATAGAATTTTAAAAGTATCGAGAACGATTGCCGATCTTAATGGAAGTGAAAAGATAAAGCCTGAGCATCTAGCAGAGGCGATTCAATATCGAAGCCTTGACAGGGAAGGTTGGGGCGGATAAACTTGTTTGCCCGATTTCCATTACTTTGCCATCAAATAAAATTTTCCCCGTTGACAACAGCTTGTATTATTTGCAGAAATGACGCAGGGAATGAAGTTTTTGAAGTAAAAGAATTGCAGCTTGGGCTAAATGAAACATTTCATTACCAGCTTTGCAAAAATTGTGGTTCAATGCAATTGATAGACCCACCTGCTGATTTTTCCCGCTACTATCCAAATGAAGACTATTATTCATTCAAAATGGAGATGAAGAAATTGAAAAAGCCAGGTTTCTTTCAACAAGCCAAATCAGAATTTCTTTTATACGGGAAAAATAAGCTCATCGGTTCATTATTATCCATTGGATATAAAACACCCGAACAATACGCTTGGGTAAAGAATTCAAAAGCAGAAGCAGGTGATGCAATTCTTGATGTTGGCTGTGGTAATGGTAGCCTGCTTACACGACTTTTTAAAATGGGATTCACAAAGCTCACCGGGATTGATCCGTTTATTAATGAAGGTCACGATTATGGTGCAATAAAAATTTACAAGAAAGAAATACATGATCTAAATGAAAAGTTTGATCTGATCATGATGCATCATTCACTCGAACACATGTTTGAGCCATTGAGGGCTTTGCAAAAAGCATATTCACTCCTTAATAAAAATAAATACTTGCTGGTGCGAATACCAGTAATGGGCAACTATGGTTGGCAGCATTACAAAACGTATTGGTGCGGGTTAGATGCGCCACGACATATTTTTATCCCTTCGGAAAAAGGAATGCGAATGTTGGCAACTGCTGCCGGTTTTGAAATCGAAAAAGTGGAATACGACAGCAACAATTATGTTATCTGGTGCAGCGAACAATATCTAAAGGGAATTCCATTGCATGCTCCCAAAAGCTGGTCAATGAATCGAGAAAAAAGTCTTTTCACAAAAGAAAAAATAAAAGAGTTCGAGGAAAAGATAATGAGCGAGAATAAAAAGAACAACGGCGACACAGCAGCCTATTACCTGAAGAAAAAATGATCGTTCCCGGAAATGGATAATGAAATAAAAAAAAGAAAAGTATTACTCATTACTCCTGACTACATGGATTACACCGCAGTTATTTGCAGCGGCATCAGTGAATATCTTGATGCAGAAACTCATTTGATCACAACGTCAGGAAAAGAATTAAGATTCACATACCGAAATTCATTTCACAGAATTCAAAATTTTTTTTCAAAACTTTTTTTGAATAAAAATCAAAAAAAGATCTTTTACAGTAATGCAATAAAGGAAAAACTCGAAACTGTTTTTAAAGAGCATTCCTATTTTGATGATATACTTATTCTTAGACCCGATC
>DATDCP010000228.1:0-7808 GCA_036524255.1 Chitinophagaceae bacterium | reverse complement strand
AATGATTGTGAGTGTTCGGACATGTTTACAAATATAAACTGAGTTTATCTTCCTTTCTCAAAATTCCTTTTTATCCATACTACCGCCTTTTTTACATAATACTCTTCGTCATTCTCCAGCATCTTTACTCTTTTGATAATTTCAGGATGTAATGACTTGTCTTTTGTAAAGACCTCTATGATCACCAATGATAATCGTCTTTCCCACAAGTTTTTTGACTTTACCAGTTTTGCTGACAGATCAAAAATTTCTTTATGAATCTTTTTGGCGACAGGTTTTAAACTCTGCATTCCCACCGCATCGCATACTGCCCAATCAGAAATATCTTTTGAAAAGCCATTAACCAATTTTAAAGAAAGAAGCGGATCTTTTTTACAAATTACATTTAGCAGTTTTGCAGCAAGCAACCTTTCTTCAAATGCTCCTGAGTTCCATAATTCTTTTGCCATATCGAATCCGCCTTCTTTATATTTCTTAGCCAATACATTTAACACCGGTGTTCTTATTCCGTAAACTTTTTCCGCGTTTGGTACAAATTTTAACGCTGCTGCCTTTGCTTCAGGAGTTGAATGATCTCTTAAATCCTTTTGAATTTGCTTTAATAAAACTGACATCAGCAAATACTGTTTTTGATTTTATATTTTTTACAAAGTGTATCACCTCTTTTCTTCAATTCTTGTTGATACTGCCATGACGAATAATAAACCGACCCGTACATATTCTCATACTTTTCTAACAGATCAGGATAATTATTTTTGAGAAACCTAAAAACTAATTGCCTGCTATCTCGTTCATCATTTCCAAAAAGGGTCAGGCCGGCTATCAAAATATAATTTGCACCATATTGCTTTGAAGCTGCCACGATCTTTTCTATCTCCTCTTTCGTATCAGATATATAAGGTAATAATGGCATTGCATTAACACCACATAAAAAACCATTGTCGCTGAAAAGTTTCAAAGTCTCCAATCTTTTTTGTGGAGACGGCGCAGCTGGTTCAAGTTGCTTTGCCAGTTTTTCATCAAGAGTAGAAAAAGAAAATGAAATGACAACTCCACGACCGGGATTTTGTTTTAGATCTTCAGGTAAAATTGCATTTGCATCAATTTGCTTTAATAAGTCTAGATCTTTTTTTATCAGCTCAGATTTTGTAGAAATAAAAACAGGGAACCTGTGTTTAAGTATCACCTGCAGCAATTCATTTGTTAAACCAATTTCCCCCTCCACCTGCATATAGGCATCAGTAACGGAGCCGACTGAAATAAATCCAAACTCATTTTTCTTAGCACGATTTGCAAGCTGTTTATCAAGAATTGCAGCTGCATCTTTCTTTATTACAATTTTTTCCGCAAGATTTTCTCCGTATTTGCTACCATGCACATAACAATAAGTACAATTGAAACCGCAGCCTTCGTAAGGATTGATAGAATAATCATCAAGGAACCAGCTATCCCTTTTCTTATGTTTATTGAGAATTGATTTGACCTCTTTAAAAGCTATCATTTTGTCGCTGCATGATAATATTCTTTGGCTGCTTTTTCTAAAGCATCATAAAATTCTTGGCCATATTTTCTGATCAACGGCTCTTTTAAAAATTCAAATGTGCGTACCTTTAATTTTTCCCCCAAAGCACAACCCGGACTACAGAGTTTTTCTCTCGGTTCATAGTTTATTCTTTCGTAATCGCCATACTTCCCTTTTTTTACTGTTATCGGGTACAGGTGACAACTGATCGGCTTTTTCCATGGAATAATTCCATAATAATAAGCCTGCTCAAAAGCACATTTTATCATTCCGTTTTTTTCCCTGATCGCATATACGCATATCTCATTATCACTTCCGAGTGTTGGTGTTACCCAGCCAAATTCCCGATCGTACACATATTTTCCTTTACGTTCAATTTCTTTTATGGAAGGTTTAGTGAGATAAGGTTTTACCTTTTCATACATTTCATTAATGATCTCCAACTCATCATCATCAAGCGGTGCACCGGCATCACCGTCTTCGCAGCAACCGCCTTTACATTTCGACAGGTCACAAACGAATTGCGTCTCCACCACATCATCACTTATCTGCTTATTATCAATTATTATCACTTCGCTATTTTCTGCAAATGTATTTAAGATTTTTCTTCTCCCCTGCCTGAAAAGATCCCACGCAGTTTTAGCATATGATGTGAAGTGAGAAAATGAATAACCTTATGTTCCAGCCAATGATGCAGCGGAACAAGTATTGCTGCAAGCCCGATCATAAAAGCAAGATCATACAAAGGTTCTCCATGCGTCAACCCATAAATATTTTTTTTAAAAACCAGAAAGACGAATTCAAAAAATATAAGGAAAGAAAAAAAGCCAATTGCTCTAATTGTATTGGCTGAAACTTTGAACCATCCCATCATTACCAATGCAATAAATAATATGGCGATCCCGATAATGATCCCCATATATTGGACCCGAATTCTCTTTTCTTTAGCTTCTTCCTTCTCAGCCAATATCCTTTCCTGCCTTTGCTGTTCATCTGACGCTTCTATTTGCGCAAGTTCATTCTCTTTATTCTGCTTTTCTATACTGTCTTTAAACTTGTAATAAATAGAATTATACAAACTGGCTTGCTGATAATCACCAGTCGCCAGGTATAATGAATCAAGTTGCTTTGCCGCGGTACGAATACCTTCCAACGATCCATTCTTTTCACTCAATTCTTTTATTTTTTGATAGTACTCAATTGCTTTCGCCTTGTCACCGACCTT
Organism: Chitinophagaceae bacterium; assembly: GCA_036524255.1. Classification (GTDB taxonomy): domain Bacteria; phylum Bacteroidota; class Bacteroidia; order Chitinophagales; family Chitinophagaceae; genus VBAS01. The sequence continues at coordinate 5,061 of DATDCP010000228.1, read as the reverse complement.
TTTATACATATTTGCCAGCTGGAGGTAAAAATTTATTTTATTTGATTCATTTGTATTGTTTTCAAAATAAGACATGGCTTTGCCGAAATGATATTTAGCCGAATCAAAACGGCCCAGCTCAGTGTATATATAGCCGTATGACTGATCAATAACAGGACTTAAACCAATTCCCGCCACAAATTTTTTCATATTATCGCCGGCAGAAGAATTGAAATAATCGAGAGCTTTTTGCGGCTGGTCAATTCGTAGATATTGATTGATTAGGCTGAGAAAACCGGGAATTTTCAAGGATGCAAATTTCAACGAATCAGCCATACGGATCGACCGTTCGAAATAACTGATGGCAATGTCATAATTTTTTTTATTTGCAAATAAATTGCCCAATGTGTTAATATCAATACATCGCTGGTAAGGAACATTTTTTTCCTTCATCCTGTCGAGCATTTTATGTGCTTTCATGTAATAATCGATCGCTTTATCATGGTCTCCGATCCTTGTGTAAAAATTTGAAAGATGAACATAGCAATTTCGTAAAACAGTCGTATTATCGATGCTTTCAGCAATACGCAAAGCATTCAGGAAATGTCTCAATGCAAGTGTTTTTTCATTTCTTGCCTGGTAAACCTGTCCGTACATATTATGTGATTCAGCCAGCAGGCTGTCATTTTTCAATGTAGCAATAAGAGAAAACGCCTGGTTGATATTTTGCAGGGCTTTCTCTTTATCAGGAGCTATAAGATAAATTCCAGTGAGCCTCAACTGGATCTCCCCGATCTTCTCTTCCATTTTATTCTGCCTTGCAATATCCAATGCCTTATTATAATATTCGACAGATCTGTTCAGGTAAGCTTTTTGCGCTGCCAAATATCCGCAGCGTTCCCCATTTGACATATACGCCTTCACCATTAGTTTTCTATCTCTTGTTTCTTCTGCAAAAGTTATTAATTGCTTTCCGTAATCCTCAGCCTGGGGAAGGTTTACATTCATTAGTGTTCGCGAAAGATTATCGAGCCAATAAACTTTTTCCTCCGGTGTATTTGCCTTTGCAAGTAAAGATTTAATAGAATCAACGGTGGTAGCTTGCTGGGAGAAAATTTTAGCGGCTGATAAGATCACAGCGGCGAACACAAGGGTTGCTTTGTGAATTCTCATAATAGTCAGTTTGGTTTAACAAATTAATAAACAGATCTGACAGTCTAAATTATAATTCAACTGGGAATTAAAGCCGGCCTATTTCCATTTCAATGTATTGATCAGGTATTGGAGATCTTTTCTTAAAAAATCATTTACAATGGAAAGAGAATCTTCATTTGGCGTAGCATCAAAATATAATGCGCCACGCAAGAAATGTTTTACTGAATCAGTAAGAAAAAACTGGTTGGCAGTTGCCGTATTTCCTTCGAGTGTAAAATAAATTCCATCAACATTATTGGGAGTACGAAATGGCCTGGGTTCTATGGAAGATGCTTTTTGAACATGTTGCTTATAGCTCATTGTAAACGCATCATTGATCAGTGAATCAAATTTATTTTTCCCGATCTCCTTATAGCTCACAAAGACCCTTCCATGAAATTGTGGAAAATCGATATTGATCCACCAATCGTTTTCGGGTTTATTGTCAAAAAAAGTGCTATCCTTTATTACATTGGCATAAACGGGATACTCAAACGAATAAGGATAACCCGGTTGATCAAAGAGTCTATATTGTTTTTCGGGAAAGTCAATTTTATAATAACCTCTTTTTTTGTCAACTGTATAATTGGTATTACAGGATAAAATCGAAACAAAGAATACCGTTACGAGAAAGAAATAAGAAATAGTTTTCATTAATCAAGACTGCGTTTAATGGTGACTTTAATTTCCATGACCCTGTTTTTATACGCTTCCATTACGGTAAATTCAAAATCACCGGTTGTAACAATAGTGTTGGTTGAGGGAAATTCGCCTGACAATTCCAGCACTAAACCCGCCATTGATTCACTATCACCTTTCACCGGATCAAACGTATCCTTCGGGACCTTCATTGCTTTGCAAGCATCATTTATGGTTGTTTTGCCTTCAAATATGAACGTACTCTCATCGATTTTCCTGATATTACCTTCTTCCTCATCAAACTCATCTTTTATTTCTCCTATGATCTCTTCAAGAATATCTTCCATTGTAACAATGCCGCTTGTACCACCAAATTCATCAACCACAACAGCAAAATGAACTCTTTTACTTTGAAAATCTTTAAGCAGGTCTTCGATCAATTTAGTTTCGGGAACAAAAAAAGGTTGTCGCAGTAAAACATGCCAGTCAAAATCTTCCGGCTGCTGCAAATGTGCCTGCAGATCCTTGGTATTCAGAACACCCACCACTTCATCAAGACTAGTTTTATAAACTGGTAATCTTGAATAATGAAGCTCTTCCACTTTTTTAAACAGATCGTACAAAGGGATATTGTATTCGATGCCGCTCACATCAAGGCGGGTACGCATGACTTGTTTAACAGAAATGTTTCCGAATTTGACAATGCCCTTTAAAATGTTCTTTTCTTCAATGGAAGTTTCTTCATCGGTAGTAATATCAATTGCTTCATCCAACTCCTGCAAGCTGGCGATGCGGCTTTTTGTGGCGCCAAGTCTTTTGCCAATCACATCTGCAATTGCCACCATTCTTCTGCTTATACGAACCAATAAAAGATGAATTCCTTCAATAACATAAGAGCAATCATAAGCAACCCGCAGATTATTCTGTGTAGCCCAAACCTTTGGCAAAATGCGGCAAAAAAATATGAGGATAAATGCGATGATAAAAACCTTGATCAATAATTCGGCGATATAAGCAAAAGAACCTAACCTAACTAATGAATCGCCTAAACTCAACAACTCATTAATAAGAAAATTAGAAAGTACGATAATACATATATTAAAAAAAGTACCAGCAATAAGTAATGAAGTATAAACTTCTTTGGGTTCATCGAGAAGATCAACAATACGGCGTGCAGATGAATGCTGTTTTGTTTTCAGCATATTAATGTCTTTGTTATGCAAAGAGAATAAGGCTACTTCGCCAGCTGCAATAAAAAATGAAAGTGTCATTAGTCCAAATAATAAAGCCCCAAGAATAATTGTTCCATCAGCTTTAACAGCAAGAAAAGTGAATAGAAGATTATCAGAAAAAAATGTAATGACCGAGTGATAATCCAAAGCAAGTGTTTTTGGTGATTAATCATAGCCACACAGGCAGGTATCAACCTGCCTGCGGAATTGCTACAAAAGTAAAGTTTTCAGGTAGATTAATTAATATGGTAAATCCTGCGAAGCATCGCTGGCAGGAGGAACTTCATGGCTACCTAAATTCTCACCGTGGGTGCTATCAATATGTGGGCCGCCATCTGTTCTTTTATCAAGCATTATAAGGTTATCGCCAACCACTTCGGTTGCAAACTTGCGATGTCCTTCTTTATCATCCCAATTACGGGTTCGTAAACGACCCTCGATATAAACCAAGCTTCCTTTATGAAGATATTTCTGCGCCAATTCAGCAAGCCCCCTCCATAAAACAACGGTATGCCATTCTGTTTGCGATACCAGTTTACCTCCCCGGTCCTTAAAAGTTTCAGTTGTTGCGAGTGGAAATTTTGCTACGGCGATATTGCCTTCCAATACTTGTACGTCGGGATCTTTTCCAAGATTGCCAATAAGCATGACCCTGTTTACGCCTCTCATAGTAATAATTTTTCGTTATTAAAAATCTTCTCTAGAGTTCAATGCTCTTTAAAATTAATTTTTTTTATCGGTAATCTGAATTTTTTTATAGGGTGGTAAGGAACCTTCTTTTTCAAAATATGCATTGAGAAACCTCGGAAAAGCATGGCGTGACAGTTGTTTTAAAGAGACGGGTTTAAACCCCGGTAAAACAAATTCTTTTTTGAAAGCGATCTTAATAAACCGGCCTTTGATCTTTTGATGGGATAATTGTTGTGAATAAAGAGGAGAAATTGACACAACCTTATAGGAATTTTTTTTAAGAATTTTTTCTTTTTCAGCTCTTACCAAAAGTCGTTTCGCAGAGGCATCCTTATTGGTTTCGAATAAAACAAACTCATGCAGATTTTTCCAAATATCATTACCGACCCTCTTACGTATGTAGATCTTATCATTATAACCGATCACAAGATAATTGAACCAACGTGTGGTTATTTTTATCTCTTTCTCCTTTACAGGAAGTTTATTTACAAGACCCTTTTTGTAAGCGAAACAACGATCATTTAAAATGCAATTAGGGCAAAGGGGGTTTTGTGGTTTGCAAATGACTGCGCCAAAATCCATCAATGCCTGGTTGTAAATACCAGGTTGTTCTTTATCCAATAATTCACAGGCCAGTTGGGAAAAGAGCTTTTTTCCCTCTGTACTATCAATTGGTTTTTTGATACCAAAAACTCTTGACAGCACACGAAAAACATTTCCGTCAACAACTGCATAAGGTAGGTTGTACGCAAAGGAAGCGATGGCAGATGCTGTATAGTTCCCTACTCCTTTTAAAGAAAGAATGTCTTCAAATGTGCCAGGGAATTTACCGTTTAGTTTTTTTGAAATGAGCCTTGCTGTTTCAATCAAATTTTTGCAGCGGGAATAATAACCCAATCCCTCCCAAACCTTGTAGATCTTTTCATCTTTTGCTGTAGCAAGTTTATTTATGTCAGGGAAAACAGTAATAAATTTTTCATAGTACTTCAGTCCTTGTTCTACCCTTGTTTGTTGAAGTATGATCTCACTTAACCATATTTTGTAAGGATCTTTTTCTCCCTTCCACGGCATTTTCCGGGTATTCTGATGCCTGTTCCATTGGAGCAATAAAGCCGCGAATGTTGATAAAAGTTCTTTATTAAAAGTCATTGGTTAAAAAAAAATTGCCTATCCCTTTGACAATCATCATATTTTGTCCTACATTAGAGCAAATTAACTGCTAAAATTTTAATAAATGAGAAAAGCTGACCTCGTAAACAAGATATCTGAAAAAACAGGTATTCCCAAAGTGGATGTACTTGTTACTCTTGAAACTATGTTCAAGGAG
>DATDCP010000227.1:0-3899 GCA_036524255.1 Chitinophagaceae bacterium | reverse complement strand
GCAGCATTTTCTGAACAACCAAGTACCGGGATTTCTGATCCCCGAAATGGCAAATCCTATTCAGTTATAAATTTTACAAACCCTGCATCGTATTCCCGTTTTTTTGCAGTTAAGGAATTAAGATCAAACAAGCTGCAATATGGAAGAATGTTGCTTGATGTGGGAGTTAATCTCACCAGCCATAGGTTGCATGAAGCAAATAATTCGCAAACTTTTACTTCTACAAATGCCTACTTCTCTTATTTGCAGGTAGGTGTTCCCCTTAGAAAGAATTGGGGATTAGTTTTGGGTTTGAGACCACTTACTACCATCGGTTACAGGATCAACAAGAACGAAAGATTAATTGATCCCAATACTAGTCAATCCATCGATAGTGCACAAACACAGTTCAGGGGTGATGGAGGTTCGTTTCTTTTAAATACAGGAACAGGGTTTGCCTTCAACAATTTTAGTTTTGGAATTAATTTCGGTTATTTATTTGGTAAAAAGAATTACGATACTCGCAGAATACTTCTCAATGATACGGTCAGTTATAGCGCCTCAAATCACCAGTCAAGATCAAATTTTGGAGGCCTTTTTTTTAATGCAGGAATGCAATACCGGATTGATCTAAGTCCAAACAAAATGAGGTATCTCCAATTGGGAGCTTTTGGAAATATTGAACGCAAGTTTAAAACCCACAATGACTACATCAGGGAAACATGGGTTCTTGTTCCAACGGATGCAAGTGAGCTTCGCCTTGATAGTGTGTACCAGGAAAATGATGTTGATGGAGAAATAATTTATCCTGCAAGTTTTGGGGGCGGGTTTGTTATTGAGCAATTGCCCGATGTTAAAAATGGCGGTTGGCTTATCGGGGTAGACATGTCCAGCACTAATTGGGATAATTATAAGTTCAATGGACAATCAGATGCAGTAAAAACTAACTGGCAGTTAAGAGTTGGTGGCCAGATACGGCCACGGTTAAAGGATACTTATAAAAGTTTGATGGCTTATAGATTCGGTGCGTTTTTCGGTGATGATTATGTTTATATAAATGATCAAAAACTGCCGGTTTGGGGTATCTCCGGAGGTGTCAGTTTGCCTATTGCAAATCTTAAAGATGCATCACGCAGGTTCCGTACTCAATATTCCGTTGTCAATGTTTCGGCGGAATACATTCAAAGAGGCAATACTGATAATCCGCTCAATGAAAATTTATTCAGGATCTCATTTGGATTTACATTAAGTGACCTTTGGTTTGCAAAAAAGAAATACGAATAGAGTTTACTTAAAACTTCAATCATTAATTTTTTTATGTGATCAGCTTCTGCAACTATATTGAACTTTCGTTGCGACGCTCCGTTCATCGTTCATTTCTTTACTCAACAATTGCGTCGTCCCGATTTTTATCGGGAAGCTTGTCGAAGGGTCGCACTCTTGTACTTTCTATTCGTTATTCAGCATTACTTCTACTTTTATTTTTTTCTTCCTGTGAAAATGATCCTAAAGAAATTGAAAACTGGACAAAAAGAACAGAGTTAAGGGAAGAAGCAAAAACGGTTGAAAGCTATCTCAGCCAATCGGGAGTGATGAAGGCAAAACTAATAGCTCCATTGATGTATCGATATCAGCGGGACACTGTTTTCACAGAATTTCCCAATTCACTGCACGTAGATTTTTATGATGACAGTGTAAGAGTTGAAAGTTGGTTGACGGCTAAGTATGGTATCTACTATGATAATCTGAATAAGGTATTTCTTCGTGATAGTGTAGTGGTTATAAATAAGGAAGGCGATACTTTACGAACTCCTGAACTTTGGTGGGATCAGAACTTGCAAAAATTTTATACTACTAAACCATCCAGGATCGACGGAAAAGATAAACATATTTACTGCAGAGATGGTATTGATGCGCCACAGGACATGAAAGTATTTACCTGTCATTTTCCTACCGGGCCCTTCAATTTAAAGGAAGGGATGACGACTCAATAGTTTTTCCACTTAGTCTAGTTAAGAGATAAATTCAAATGGAGACAAAGCCTCATTTGCCGGGGCACTAAATAAAAAATCCTCCGGTGTTATTCGGAGGATAATTTTTTTCAAGCTCAATTAACCTTAAAGCATTTCAACGGATACGGGATTTCGATTTTGGTTTTTCATCAGGCCCTGGATTAAAACGGGTTCCTGAATTTTCATATTTGAATTTTCAATAAAATAAGAAAAGTTGATTGATACGGATTTTACGTTTGGTTTATCAGGATTATGGATTAAGAACTTCTGGACGGTTTTGGACATCGGATATTGGATACAGTAGCCTTACCAATCAACTTCTGGTACAAACATAATCTCCGTTAATGGATTGCAAAAGAGCAAAATTGCTCCTTTTTTTTACTGTCTTTTTTACTGACGGGCTCGTAGATTTACGAGGGGATCAAACTCGATTTGACCCTTCATTACCTATCTTCACTGCTTAAATTATTGATAATGTCATTAAAAAACAGGACTGCTTTTATTACAGGCGCAAGTCGTGGCATTGGTAAAGCGATCGCATTGAAGCTTGCTAAAGAAGGTGCCAACATTGTTGTCGCTGCTAAGTCAGTTGAAGAGAATCCAAAACTGGGTGGAACAATTTTTTCAGCAGCTAAAGAAATAGAAGATGCAGGTGGTAAGGCATTGGCTGTGCAATGTGACATTCGTTTTGAAGATCAAATACATGCTGCGATCGATAAAGCGGTTGTCCAATTCGGCGGAATTGATTTCGTTATTAATAATGCATCTGCGATCTCACTTACACCAACAGAGCAAACAGAACCAAAACGTTTTGACCTGATGCATGACATTAATATAAGAGGAACTTTCTTTGTGACAAAGGCTTGTATACCTCATTTAAAAAAATCGGCCAATGCCCATATACTTACATTATCACCTCCAATCAATTTGAATCCGAAATGGCTGGCGGGTCATATTGCATATACCATCACAAAATTTAGTATGAGTATGATGGCAATTGGCTGGGCAGCTGAATTAAAACAATATCGCATTGCATCAAATGCACTTTGGCCGCGGACAACTATTGATACTGCTGCTGTAAGAAATTTATTAGGAGGAGAAGTGTTGGCCAAAATGAGCCGCACACCAGATATACTTGCTGATGCTGCATTTTATATTTTCAATAAACCGTCAGCAGATTGTACCGGCAATTGTTTTATTGATGAAGATGTAATGGCTAAAGAAGGTATCACAGATCTTTCTCATTACAACGTAGTGCCGGGTGCTACACTATACAGAGATCTGTATGTTGATTAAAAAACCCGGCCAAAAATTGCCGGGTGCTTTCTCTCATGTGTATAGTGATGAGCCTTAGTTTTGGTTACGACTGTGCAAGCTACAGAAAATAAGCTTCAAAAATTAATGTTCAACAAAGTCTGGATAAACTGTGCATTCTATTCGTCGTCTTTCTTTTCCGGCCGCATCATTGGGAATAAAAGAACATCCTGTATGGAAGGCTGATTCAATAACAACATGCAGATACGGTCTATTCCAAAACCAATACCTGCTGTTGGTGGCATTCCATATTCAAGAGCTCTCAAAAAATCATAATCGATATACATCGCTTCGTCATCACCACGTTCCATCAATTTGGTTTGATCTTCAAACCTGTCGCGTTGATCAATAGGATCATTTAATTCACTGTAAGCATTGGCAATTTCTTTTCCATTTACCATTAATTCAAATCTCTCTACAAATCCTTCTTTAGTCCTGTGTTTTTTTGTGAGAGGACTCATTTCTTTTGGATAATCAATAATAAAAGTTGGTTGCACAAAATGCTTTTCACATTTCTCACTGAAGATCTCATCAATTAATTTTCCTTTACCCATTGTTTTATCAACATGCACATGCAATTGTTTGCAAACGCTG
>DATDCP010000226.1:0-3279 GCA_036524255.1 Chitinophagaceae bacterium | reverse complement strand
ACGTATAATCCACCTGACTTAGTGAAAAAGATGCTTCCTTCATTGCAATCTGCTGCAGGAGTAGATAATGTGATTGAAAGAAACTGGGTAACCGGATCCGAGGACTTTTCTTTTTATGGAACCAAAGCACCATCATTCTTTTTTTATCTTGGCGGAATGCCAAAAGGGAATGATCCTGGAAAAGCTCCCCCACATCATACGGCTCAATTTTATGTGGATGATGCTGGAATGAAAACCGGCATCAAAGCTTTTTTAAATCTTGTGTTTGATTACATGAATACTCCATCACCACAACCATCAACTCAAAGCAAGAAGCCAGCATAAATCGTTATGAAAAAAATTATTTTCATTGTGCTTTGTTTGCATTGCACAGGGTTTTTATTTGCACAAAAAACTGATAAGAAACTTCAGGCTAAACTAGAAGAATCGATCAAAGGATTCAACGGCGATATCGGGATATACGTAAAAGATCTCCGTACCGGAAAAACAGTTTCAATAAATGCAGATACAATATTCCCAACGGCCAGCATAGTAAAAGTGCCAATACTTATCGGCGTAATGGATAAGATCCAGAAAGGTGAATTAGGTTATGACTCAACGATCGTTTATAAAGATTCATTGTTATATGAGGGGTCAGATATTCTTGGCTCATTTAAAAATGATGAAAAGATCTTACTTAAGAAAGTGATGATGCTGATGCTTACAACAAGCGATAACACGGCAAGTTTATGGCTACAAAGCATTGCGGGAAAAGGAACAAGAATAAATGAGATACTCGATAGCCTCGGATTAATTTATACAAGAGTAAATTCAAGAACCCCGGGAAGAGAAAATAACAGAACTCAATATGGTTGGGGACAAACAACTCCAAAAGAAATGGGGATCATCTTTGAAAAAATTTATCGCAATGAAATCTTTTCTGCTGCAGCCTGCGATCGTATGATGCGGTCCCTTGGAAGAAACTATTGGGATCTGAATGAAGCGATCTCTCAAATACCACCTTACATTGAAGTGTTCAGTAAAAATGGCTGTGTAAATGCTGTGCGCAGCGAAGTGTTGTTAGTTAATGCTCCGCACAATCCTTATATCTTCTGCATTTTTACAAAAAATAATAAAGACACACAATGGACTCGCAATAATGAAGCCTGGACAATGGCAAGAAAAATTTCATTGATGTTGTGGAATTATTTTGAACCAAAAGATAAATGGGAACCACCAGCGAAATAGCATTATTTCAATAGCTGGTAGAATATAAAACTCATTATATAAGCCAGGCCCGTCATATAAATTAGTTGAATGATCGGCCACTTCCAGGTTTTTGTTTCACGTTTTACCACGGCTAACGTACTCATGCATTGCATGGCAAATACATAAAAGATCATTAGTGAAACTCCTGAAGCAAGTGTATAAACCGGGGTACCATCTTCTTTTTTTGCAGCTTTCATTTTATCACGCAATCGAAGATCGTTTTCGTCCTGGTCGCCAACACTATAAAGTGTTGCCATGGTGCCAACAAACACTTCTCTTGCGGCAAAAGATGTAATAAGGGCAATCCCAATTTTCCAATCATAACCCAATGGTTCAATTACCGGCTCAATTGATTTTCCCAAAATACCAGCATAAGAATTTTCCAGTTTGGCTGTACCATACTCCTTATCCAATTCTTCTGTATTTGCATTGGGTTGTTGCTTCAGCAGCTCATAATGCTGCGTCACATATTTCATTCTGTTTCCCGGGCCGAATGAACTCAATGCCCAAAGAATTAAACTTATTATCATGATCACTTTACCCGCATCAAAAACAAAGATCTTCGCCTTATTGATCATTGTTTGAAGAATGTTGCCCCACCGAGGCGATCGGTAAGTTGGCAATTCCAGAATAAAAAAACTTCTTTCTTTTATTTTAATAAACCAGCGGGCAACAAAAGCAACAACTAATGCCATTACTAAACCAAGCAAATAAAGGCCCATCATTACCAAACCCTGGACACTCAAAAACCCGAGTAGATAATTATTAGGAATAACCAGGCCGATCAAAATTGTGAAAACCGGCAATCTTGCAGAACAACTCATTAATGGTGTGATCAGGATCGTTAACAATCTTTCTTTTTTGTTTTCAATACTTCTTGCACTCATGATCGCTGGCACGGCACAGGCAAATCCACTGATCATTGGCATCACACTTTTTCCATTTAGTCCTACACTTCGCATTAAACGATCAGAAAGAAAACTTATACGGGCCATATAGCCGCTGTCTTCAAGTATAGTGATCAGGCCAAATAATATCATGATCTGTGGCACAAAAACAAGAATACCGCTTAATCCTGCCACTACTCCGTTTATAAGAAGATCACTCCACCAAGTATCAGGCAATGCACCCGATAACCCAGAGCCCAGTTTTGCAAAACCCAGCTCAATCCAATCCATTGGATATTGCGCTATCAGAAACACACTTTGAAAAAGTAAAAACAAAACCGCCAGCAAGATCAAATAACCCCAGCGCCGGTGAAGAAGGACATTGTCAAGCTTGTCAGTAAACAAAGTTCTTTGCAAAGGATCAGGCTCTACCACTGTTTGGTGCATGATCGCTTTAATGCGTGCATAGCGTTCTGTTATTTCTTCAGCCTGCGATAAGGTCTTGTTTAATGGAATATCTTTTATTGAATTCTCAACGATCTTTTTTACAGAAGAATTAATGCCAAGCTCTTTATAATTGAACGCAAGATGTAAGGCCTTGTAATCGCTTAATTGCGGCAGCTGTTCTTTTATTGCCTGCACCGTTCCTCTTCCCCATAATGCATCGGGTACAAAATTTCTTATGTTAGTTGGAGTAAGCGAAGTTGTTATTTGGAACAAAGTTTTTTTTAATTGAGGAATTCCTTTGTTCTTTCTCGGATTTATAGGGATCACCGGCACGCCTAATTCTCTTTCCAATCCTGCCACATCTATTTCTACTCCCTTTTTCCGGGCAAGGTCCATCATTGTTAATGCAATAACAGTGGGGGTCTTCAGATCAATGATCTGTGAAGCAAATAATAAATTTCTTTTGAGGTTCGATGCATCAACGATCACCACCAATATATCAGGATGCTCTTCGTGATCCTCATTTAATAAAACATCGTACGTTACCTGTTCATCATGCCTGCGTGGATAAAGACTATAAGTTCCCGGCAGGTCAATAAATTCAGCCCACAGGCTATCATCAATTTTTGCATCACCAACTTTTAATTCAACAGTTACGCCGGGAAAATTGCCAACTTTTTGATTTAAACCGGTCAGG
>DATDCP010000225.1:0-2424 GCA_036524255.1 Chitinophagaceae bacterium | reverse complement strand
AGCTGGTATTGGTGGATAGCGACTAATATTGCTTCTATGCCTCTTTATTTTGTAAAGGGTTATGTTTTTACCAGTGTTTATTATTTTGTATTGCTTATTATGGCTGTATTCGGATTAATTGAGTGGAGAAAAAGAGCTGCCTTAAAATAATATTATGAGCTATTGCAAATACATCAACTCTCTGAAACCCGACGAACAAAATGTTCATCGTGAATATCACGATAAGTATTATGGATTTCCTATTCATGATGACAACGAACTTTTCTGTCGTTTGATCCTGGAGATCAATCAAGCTGGTTTAAGCTGGACAACGATCCTGAATAAACAACAAAGCTTCCGGAAAGCTTATCACAATTTTGAAATAAAAAAAGTTGCCGGGTATAAAGAAAAAGATTTTAAACGCCTGATGAATGATGCGGGCATTATTCGAAACCGTTTAAAGATCAATGCAGCAATCGAAAATGCAAAAACAATTCTACTGTTACAAAAGGAATTCAAGTCATTTAAAAATTGGTTGGATCATCATCATCCAAAAACAAAGGATGAATGGACAAAATTGTTCAAGCAAACTTTTCGTTTTACCGGGGGTGAGATTGTAAATGAATTTTTAATGAGCACCGGCTTTCTTCCAAATGCACATGAAGAAAGCTGCCCTATTTATAAAAAAATAATAAAAGCAAAACCTGCATGGAACAAAAGCCGCTGATAAAAGTAGCGGTGATCGGTCCGGAATCAACCGGCAAAAGCACTTTGTGTGAGTTGCTTGCGCAACATTACAATACACAATGGTGCCCCGAATTTGCAAGAGAATTCCTGCTTACTCATGGAACTGATTATACTTATGATGACTTATTGCATATCGCTAAAGGCCAACTGGCGATGGAAGATGAGTATATTCAGTCAACGGTCAACAGTCCACAGTCGATAGTTAACCCTGGCACACAGCTCATAGCTCATAGCTCGAAGCTTCTCTTCATCGACACTGAAATGTATGTACTGAAAGTATGGTGTGAGTTTGTTTTTGGAAATTGTCATAGATGGGTTCTTGATCAAATTATAGAAAGAAAATATGATCTTTATTTATTGTGCAATACTGATCTGCCATGGGTAAAAGATGAGTTGAGAGAATACCCGGATCTGAAAACAAGGGACCAGCTTTACCATATCTACAAAGACATCATGATAAATCAGTCAACGCCGTGGGTTGATATAAGCGGCGATCATGATGAAAGGTTACAAAAGGCAATAAAAGCAGTTGACCAACTGATGGCGGGGTAAAATATCCATTGTACATTCGGGCATTAATGAATTTATTTTTTCAGAAACATCATCGTTTGCTTTTTTACAGCAGCTGGTTATTGCTTGCGTTAGCCCAATCTGCTTCTACAGAGCTAATAGCTGATGAAGCCTATTATTGGGTGTATTCACGATTTCCCGCCTGGGGTTATTTTGACCATCCGCCTATGATCGCCTTTATAATTAAAAGTGGTTATGCAATTTTTAATAATGAACTTGGGGTAAGATTGATTTGTACACTGCTTAGCACATTCACTATTCTTATTACTGAATCGCTTACTGAAAGAAAAAATCCTTTTCTTTTTTATACAATTGTTTTAAGTGTTGCTGTTTTACAAATTACGGGGTTCTTTGCCGTACCTGATACGCCATTATTATTTTTTACCGCCCTATTTTTTTATACATACCGTGCTTTCATAAAAAATACAAGCTGGAAAAATACATTGCTTCTTGCTATTGCTATCAGTTTGCTTTTTTATACCAAGTATCATGGATTATTGATAGTGCTGTTTACATACTTATCGAACATTAAATTATTTACCCGCTGGCAAACTTGGCTGGCAGGGTTTTTCGTATTGTTGTTTTACACACCTCATCTTTTATGGCAATGGGAACATGATTGGATAAGTTTCCGCTATCACATTTTTGAAAGTAATGTCAACGCATATAGATTTTCATATACTACCGATTATCTTCTTGGTCAAATTCTACTTGCAGGACCATTAGCGGGTTTTATCCTTTTTCCTGCTGCATTTTTATACAAAACAAAAACGCAAACTGAAAAAGCGCTGAAGTTTACATTGATCGGTATTTATTTGATCTTCCTGGTAAGTTCTTTTCGTGGAAAGGTAGAAGTGAACTGGACAATGCCCGCTATGATCCCGCTGATCGTTTTAAGTCATCAATTCCTCCTCGATAAAATTTCATGGATAAAGCCGTTAAGAGTAATTGCATTCGTTTCTCTTCTATTAATTATTGCTGCCCGTCTTTATCTTGTTGTTGATATTGGACCCGACAATTCATTAAAAGGAAGATTTCGTAATAAAGCCTGGGCAAAAACGATCGCAGAAAAAACAGGAGAAACTCCCGTTGTATTTTATAACTCTTATCAACGGACATCTTTATTTT
>DATDCP010000224.1:0-3327 GCA_036524255.1 Chitinophagaceae bacterium | reverse complement strand
GTTTTTAATCTTTCTGCAAGAGAAAAGGAAATTTTAAAATGCCTTGTAGAAGGGATGAGCTATAAAATGGCTGCAGAAAAATGTTTTATCAGTATTGAAACAGTAAGAGGCTATATTAAAACTATCTATGAAAAACTGAATGTGCATTCCAAATCAGAGGCAGTTGTAAAAGCAATGAAGAGAAGAATTGTTTAATCAAATTTTCCTACCATATTTTCCGGTTTCACCCATTCATCAAATTGTTCAGCTGTAACATATCCTAAATTAATTGCCATTTCCTTAAGTGTGATTCCTTCTTTATGCGCTTTTTGTGCAATTTCCGCCGCTTTGTAATACCCGATTTTTGTATTCAAAGCAGTCACCAGCATCAGGCTATTGTCAACATGTTTTTTTATGTTTGCTTCGATCGGTTCAAGACCTATTGCACATTTCTCATTAAATGAAACACAGCCATCACCGATCAATCTTGCACTATGCAAAAAATTATAGATCATTACGGGCTTAAAAACATTTAATTCAAAATGCCCGGTGGCGCCGCCAATGTTTATTGCAACATCATTTCCTAAAACCTGGGCAGCGATCATTGTTAATGCTTCGCATTGAGTTGGATTTACTTTACCCGGCATAATAGAAGAACCCGGTTCATTATCCGGGATATGTATTTCACCGATCCCGCTACGCGGACCAGAGGAAAGCATACGAATATCATTTGCAATTTTCATCAAGCTCACCGCAACTGTTTTTAATGCACCATGTGCTTCCACGATCGCATCATGAGCTGCTAATGCTTCAAATTTGTTTTCAGCAGTTATAAATGGAAGGCCTGTAAGTTTTGCAATATGCTTTGCGACATTCTCAGAATAATTTTCAGGCGTGTTTATACCTGTTCCTACAGCTGTTCCACCCAAAGCCAACTCACTCAAATGTGCTAAAGTATTTTTAATTGCTTTTAATCCATGATCAAGTTGGGAAACATAACCACTGAATTCCTGTCCGACAGTAAGAGGGGTTGCGTCCATAAAATGTGTACGGCCGATCTTCACCACTTTCATGAACTGTTTGCTTTTTTCGGCTAATGTATTTCTCAGATTTTCAATTCCCGGAATGGTTGTTTCAATTAAAATTTTATACGCAGCAATATGCATTGCCGTTTGAAATGTATAGTTTGAAGATTGTGATTTGTTTACATCATCATTCGGGTGTAAAAATTTTTCTTTATCTGCAAGATCGCCGCCATTTAATACATGGCCGCGGTATGCCACTACTTCATTTACATTCATATTACTTTGCGTACCACTTCCTGTTTGCCAAACAACCAATGGAAAATAATCATCCAGTTTTCCATCCAATATTTCATCGCAAACTTTCCCGATCAGGTCGGATTTTTCTTTTGGTAAAATACCCGCTTCAAGATTAGTAATAGCGGCCGCTTTTTTTAAATAAGCAAAAGCTTTTATGATCTCTTTGGGCATACGATTAATATCCTGTGCGATCTTAAAATTATCTATACTGCGTTGAGTTTGTGCCCCGTAATACGCATCGGCCGGAACTTTTACCTCTCCCATTGTATCTTTTTCTATCCTGTAGTCCATAAAAATTGTTTGATTTTGAAATATCGGCGCAAAGGTAAGTCAATGCGGCAAACGGTTGCGCCAATTTTAGATAGGTTGATGCCAATGCTTTACTTTTATCCGCTAAAACATATTTGCAACAAATGAAAAATCTAACTGCAATTTGTTTATTATATATCAGCCTGCATTCACAGGCGCAAAGCTATCAGCCTAATTGGGAATCGCTTGATAAACGTCCAACACCACAATGGTTCAAAGATTCCAAATTCGGCATTTTCATTCACTGGGGTGTTTATAGCGTACCTGGCTGGAGTACTAAAGGAAATTATGCAGAATGGTATCAGCAGGGTTTGCAAACAACAGATACGGCAAGACAAAAATTTCATAAAGCAAAATTTGGCAATAGAACTTATTATGATCTTGCCAATGATTTTAAAGCAGAATTATTTAATCCTGATGATTGGGCAAGGTTGTTTGAGGCATCAGGAGCAAAATATATTGTGCTTACATCAAAACATCATGATGGATTTACTTTATGGCCAAATGAAAATGCCAATAAAACATGGGGCTTTCCATGGAATGCAAAAGACGTTGGCCCAAAAAGAGACCTGATCGGTGACCTGTTCAAAGCGGTTCGCAAAACTTCTGTTCATGCCGGCATGTACTATTCATTGTACGAATGGTTCAACCCGCTTTGGAAAAGCGATCCGAAGAAATATGCAACAGAACATGTGTGGCCGCAAATGAAGGAACTTATTAATAACTATAAACCTGATGTTTTCTGGACGGATGGTGATTGGGATGCGCCGGCTGAAACATGGAAGAGCCAGGAATTTCTTACCTGGTTATACAATGAAAGCCCGGTAAAAGAAAGAATAGTGGTGAATGACAGGTGGGGGACCGGAGTTCGGTTTAATCACGGTGGTATTTATACACCCGAATACCAGCCTGGTCTTGATTTTGAAGATCATGATTGGGAAGAAAGCCGCGGTATGGGTTATAGCTATGGTTATAACCGGGAAGAAGATGCATGGGATTATAATTCTACCCAATCATTGATAATTGCTTTAATTGATAAAGTGAGCCGGGGTGGAAATTTTTTACTGGACATCGGTCCTGATGAACATGGAAAGATCCCACCGATCATGCAGGAACGTTTATTGCAAATCGGAGAATGGTTAAAAATAAATGGTGAGGCGATCTACAATACAACAAGATGGAAAACGCCATTTCAATGGAGTGAGGGAAGAAGAGATTACAAAGGAACTAACGAGCATATAACAGGCGATTGGAAAACGGGTGGAGATATTATGCTGAAACTAACTGTGGATCCTGATCCTGGTTATGCAGTAAAAGAAGTTTTTTATACGTACCATTATACCAATCAAAGTCTCTATGCGATCTTCCCAAAATATCCTGATAATAGAAAATTAGTTTTAAAAAATATTCCATTACCTGCCGGCACTAAAATTAAATTTTTATCTACAAGAGAAGATTTATCATGGAAACAAGTCGGTGAAAATGTTGAGGTTGATCTTCCGGAATTTAATCCTAATAAAATAAGATCACCTCATGCTTTTGCAATTAAGATTGAAAATTTTGGTGCATCAATGCCGAACCCAAGGATCGTTGCTGATTATAGTAAGAATGTAATGAAGCCACAGATCACCATTTATGATATATTAGGAGGGAGTGTTTATTATACAACTGACGGAACTGAACCAACAAAAAATTCAAAACTATATACTGGTCCTTT
>DATDCP010000223.1:0-2200 GCA_036524255.1 Chitinophagaceae bacterium | reverse complement strand
GCCTCTTCAATTTCGTGGTTTTTTACCCCTGCCCCCTTATCTTTGCGCCAAATTTCGGGATGGGTATGACTTCAAGACTAATGAAATCCTTTACTGTAGCGGCTTTCAGCATATTTTCAATCTTTATTTCTTTACCTTCTTGTGCACAAGGTGGCCATGACGAAAAAGGGGCTGAAAAGAAGGAAGGCTTTAATGCACAGAAAGTTATTTTCGGTCATATTCTCGATGGTCACGAGTTCCATTTTTTTGATATTATAAATAAAGACGGCAGCCACACACCCGTAGGAATTCCCCTTCCGGTTATTTTATATTCTCCGCAAAAGGGTTTTGATGTTTTTATGTCTTCAAAATTCCATCATGGCGAACATGATCATGATGGATATCGTTTGTTGACCGAGGAATCTGTTGAAAAATTAAAAGAGGAAGGAGTTGATGTAAAGAAGGAAGGATTACATGCTGGACAAATTGTACCTGTAGGAACTGATGGCAAAATTGATAAGGCTGTAAGCGTTTATGATTTTTCACTTACTCGTAATGTGGTACAAATGATACTTGCATTGACATTACTTGTATGGATCATGATCTCGATCGCTAATAAATACAAAAAAGGACTTGGAGTAAAGACTGCACCAACCGGTATGCAGAATTTAATGGAACCGATCATTGCTTTTGTTCGTGATGAAGTTGCAAAACCAAATCTTGGTAACCGTTGGGAAAAATATCTGCCTTACCTGCTTACGGTTTTCTTTTTCATTCTTATTAATAACATTTTTGGGTTGATACCGGGTACTGCAAACGTAACTGGTAATATTGCCTTTACTGTTGTTCTTGGTCTTATTTCATTAGTTGTGATCGTAGCAAGCTCAAGAAAATATTATTGGGGACACATATTCAATCCTCCAGGAATGCCGATCGGAATTAAACTCATTTTAGTTCCTGTTGAAATACTGAGTTTTTTCATCAGGCCAATGGCATTGATCATACGTCTTTTCGCCAACATGGTGGCAGGACATATCATCATTATATGTCTGATCTCACTCATTTTCATTTTTGCAAATTTGAATGAATATGCTGGTTGGGGAACTTCGATCTTCTCCATTGCATTTACAATATTTATTTATTTCATTGAGATATTAGTTGCATTCATCCAGGCATTTATCTTCTCTATGTTGACGGCCGTTTTTATTGGCCAGGCATTTGAAGAGCCGCATCATGATGATGCACATGCAGCACACTAGAGTTTTATTTTTTAACCAATAAAAGTTCAATCATGGATTTCTTTCTGTTAGAGACTATTGGAAGTATAGCAAATGCAGGTGGCGCAATAGGTGCAGGTCTTGCAGCTATGGGAGCTGGTATCGGCGTAGGACAGATCGGTAAAGGAGCTGTTGAAGCTATTGCCCGTCAGCCGGAAGCATTGAACGATATCCGTAGCAACATGATCCTTACTGCCGCATTGGTAGAAGGAGCAGCATTGTTTGCGATCATCGTAGGTTTCCTTGCTATGGTTCTTTAATGAACACATTACTGCATCCAAAGCACAGGGCGGAGGATGCAGTTAATTTAACCCCCTGTCCCCCTAAAGGGGAGACTTAGATTGAAAAACAAAACAGGGTGGTGAGCTCTTTAAAGTTGATTTTTTAATTGTGTAGCCAACTGAAGTAATACTAATCAACTTCAGTTGCGTCGCACTCTTGTACTTTATAATGTTATTCAGCAAATGAGAAATTCATTTTCAAATTTGCTAATTCGCTAATTGACAAATTGATTTTATGCATCCTCTTTTAAAACCCGAGTTTGGCTTATTGATGTGGACACTTGTCGCATTCCTCGTTGTATTTTTTATCCTTAAAAAATATGCATGGCCTGCGATCACTAGTGGTTTGAAACAACGTGAGCAAGGCATTGCTGATGCCCTATCAACTGCTGAAAGAGTAAAAGCAGAAATGGCGCAAATGAAAAGTGAGCATGAGGCATTGTTAGCACAGGCTCGTGAAGAAAGAGCACAGATCTTAAAAGAAGCAAGAGAGACAAAAGAAAAGATCATCAATGATTCAAAAGAAGCTGCAAAAACTGAAGCTTCAAAAATAGTTTCAGAAGCAATGGCGGCTATTGAAGCACAAAAGATGGCGGCTATTACTGATGTAAAGAACCAGGTAGGTAAAATGGTGATCGAGGTTTCTGAAAAAATATTAAGAAG
>DATDCP010000222.1:0-17601 GCA_036524255.1 Chitinophagaceae bacterium | reverse complement strand
TTGGGCATGCTAGGGATTTTTGTATATGTCGGAGTTGAAGTTACCATAGTAAGTAATCTTGCCGAACTTTTGAAACAACCGGATTTTGGTGGGTATCAATCATCAGAAGTGGCGCCATTTATTTCAATGTATTGGGGAAGTTTAATGATCGGCCGATGGACCGGTGCTATTTCAGTATTCAATTTAAAAAAGTCCACCCAACAGATCATGATGTTTGTGGTACCACTGGTAGCATTTGGTATTATTATTGGCGTCAGTGCTATCTCACAATATGATGTCACCCCATTATATTATTATATATTATGTGTATTCATTCAAATGGGCGCATTCTATCTTAGTAAGAATAAACCAGCAAGAACACTATTGATCTTTTCAATACTTGGCGTTGTAGCCATGCTGTTGGGAATTTTTACAACTGGTAAGGTGGCCATTTATGCTTTCTTAAGTGGCGGATTATTCTGTTCTATTATGTGGCCGGCCATTTTTAATCTATCGATCTTAGGTTTGGGCAAATACACAACACAAGGCTCTGCCTTTTTGATTATGATGATACTTGGCGGCGGTATTATTCCGCCATTGCAAGGTAAAATAGCAGACTATGTACAATCTAAAAACCCTGATCTTATAGGCTATGGTATTCACCAATCATATTGGATAGCCGTTCTTTGCTTTGCTTATCTCGCTGTTTTTGGATTTGCAGTAAAAGGCATCTTGAAAAAACAGGGAATTGATTACGAAACAAAAGCTGATGATGATCTAACACCACTCAAAACATCTCCTGAAGGGCCTCTAGAAGTTACTAAAAATTAATTTTTGAAGAAGAATATCGCAGTAACATAAAGAGATACAAAAATGATTTCAATGGCTAAGAAAAAAGCACATATTCCACCAAACGTAACACCACTTGCAATAGGGATTGATATTGGTGGTACCGGAACAAAGTATGGTATTGTTGATCGTGATGGGAATGTTTTGTTCTCAGCAGAAATGTCAACTAAAAAGCACAAGACTGTTAATAGTTTTATTGAAGAATTGCACCAGGTAGTCTCTGAAGTGATCGACAAAGCAGGTGGCGTTGGAAGAATGAAAGGTATTGGTGTTGGCGCTCCAAATGGTAATTATTATACAGGTACTATTGAATATGCGCCTAATCTTCCATGGCAAGGTGTAATTCCATTGGCAAAACTTTTGTCAGACAAATTTCAATTACCAGTTACACTGACCAACGACGCCAATGCTGCGGCTATCGGAGAAATGATGTACGGCGCAGCAAAAGGAATGAAAGATTTTATCATGATCACTCTTGGCACTGGTGTCGGAAGTGGTATTGTTGCAAATGGCCACCTGATCTACGGACATGATGGTTTTGCCGGTGAGATTGGACACACAATTATAATTCCCGATGGACGTATTCATGAAGGCACCGGTAAAAAAGGATCTTTGGAAAGTTATGCATCTGCAACCGGTGTAAGATTAACGGCAATTGAATTTTTGGAGAAAAGTAAAAAGCCAAGTTTATTAAGAAAAGTTTCCGTTGATATGCTCGATTCAAAAGCAGTGTATGATGCGGCGATCGAAGGCGATGAACTTGCAAAAGAAATTTTTAATTACACAGGCAAGATCTTAGGAATTGCGCTTGCTAATGCAGTAATGACCACAAGCCCTGAAGCAATTATTTTATTTGGCGGACTTACAAAATCCGGTGATTTTATATTAAAACCTACCCGTGATAGCATGGAAGATAATCTTATCCAGGTCTTTGAAAATAAAGTGAAAATACTTATTAGTCATTTGAAAGAAGCACATGCCGCAATACTTGGTGCAAGTGCATTGGTTTGGGAGAAAGAGTAATTAACAATTAAAAATTAGTAATTAAGAATTTTTCCGGTTTTTAATAATAAAAACAGCGGGTATTGCTCTCTGTCCTGTTGCATCTGATGGCTTGATCGTTTCTTTTCCATTTATCAGCATACAGCTGCTACCACCACCATCGAGATTTAATGCTTCCCAACAACCGAGGTCTTTTAGTATTTGAGCTTCTTGTCCAAGTGTGGCGCCATGAGCAACTGTATTTCTCCCCTCGATCATTAAAATAATAAGTTTACCATCTTTGGTATAACCCATTGCTGTTCGCGGATGTTTATCAGTGATTGCTTTCCCGGCAAATTTTAGTTCTTCGTTGTTGGTGATTTTAATTTCACCGTTTTGTAAAAGCACCGGGCCGCCACCAACTGCAGTTTGCATCTTCCATTTTCGTGAATCTGATCTCTTATTTTTTACATACTGGTTAAAATCTATATTAATAGAACTGTCCTTTATTATTGGAAATGACCGCTGGAAAGAATATGGCAATCGTTTTGTGGAATCGGTATAAGTCCAGGCAATATCTGCTTGCCTTTTTTTTGAGATCCCAATCGCACTCCCAAAAGGATGTCTATAAGTCAAAGTGTCTTTTCCTCTTCCGGGAATTGAATGAATATTATACCCAACAAGTTTTCCATCTTTAATTACCACATTCAAATTTTGATTAGTGGCAAATGAAAAAAATGTACCATTAACTACCACCAGCGGCTGATCATTCTTTTGATAAAATTGTGTTGGAGTAAATCGTCTTCCAAGCGTTGTATCAACAGTAAAATCTATTTTTTTGTCTTTAATATCCGCGAACAAATAATAAGCCCGGAATGATCCTGTATCTATTGGTTCATTGGTAAAATAAACATGAATTGATGAAGGTAGTGGTTGATACAATGAATCAACGTTTGTCCATTTGAGCTGCGCATTAATACCTAATGAAAAGATTAAAGTAAAAAGCAAACAACAAAAATATTTCCTCAAAATCTTTTTAATCATATAAATCCTGGTTCTATCTTATTAAAGTAAAAGTTCCTTTCATTTCATAAATTTTCCCTCCAATATCTTCTGCCCGTAACATCCAGACATAAGTTCCTGATTGCTGCTTTACTCCTTTTATTGTTCCATCCCAACCTGTACTTAGACTATTTGTAGAAAAAACCTGCTGACCCCAACGATCATATATTCTGAAATAATCGACCTTTTTAATGCCTACATATAATCCTCTTAAAAAATCATTTTTTCCATCACCATTTGGCGTGAATCCAGTCGGCACATAAACAGCTGAGCCTTTGAACACAGTGATCTTTACCGAATCTTTTGCCTCACATCCCTGCAAGGTCGTAACGGTTACAATATATGTAATATCATCTTGCAATACTGAAGTTGGATTCGACACTTGTGGATTACTAAGACCTGTTGAAGGCGACCATAAAAAAGATGGAGTTCCATTAAAGCTTCCTCCATAATCAACGTGCAAAGGAAAAGGAACGTCCTTAAGTATTAATGTATCATTCGATGCTTTTGCAAATACACTTGCAACATTTATTATTTTATTAGCAACAGCGGATACACAACCATTACTTGCCGTTGCAGAGGTCTGCACATTAATATTTCCTCCATGTGAATAGTTATGCACAGGGTTTTGTAGTTGTGATGTGCTTCCATCTCCAAAATTCCAATTCCATTGTGTAATTGTTGTCAGGTTATCTGTCTGATTTGCAAAAAAACTAATCGGCTGATCAGCACAACCATCAGGTGCAGTAACATTAATAACCGGCGCCGGGTTCACTACAAAAGTTCTTGTAACTGTATCAGATTCGCAATCAACAGTTGTTTTTACAACAAGCTTTACTGTATGCAGACCCGGTGTTGATACGATAAGTACAGGTTGTTGACTATTTGCAGTAACTACTCCATCCAGCAACCATGTCCATTGATTAATTGCGCCAACCATGTTTGTTGATCGATCAACTATTCGAGCAGGATTACCCATACAAGTATCAAATACCTGGAAGTCGGCAATTGGCTTAGAACCAATGGTGATACTTTTCGTTAAAGTATCACTTATACAACCATCAAGGCCTGTTATCACTTCTTTCACCTGATATATTCCCGGGGAAGCATATAAATGCGGAGGCGGGTTTCGTAAATTACTTGTTGTTCCATCACCAAAATCCCAATACCAGGATTGTATGGGAGCAAATGAAACTGAATTATCAGTAAAAGTAATTGGAGTACCAAAGCAAGCACCATTAGCGCCAACGTTTGTAGAAAAACCCGGATTTAACGCTGTACAAAACTGTTGCAAATTATGTGCCCCACCTGTAGCTGCAGTAAATCCCCAGAAAACATTTGGATCATTATTAAAAATAGTTGCTATCATGTCCACTTGTTTTTCCACACGCAAATTACCATCAAAATAAGCCCTCAACCAATGTGTAACAGGATCCCAGCTAATTCGGAACACATGCCATTGACAATCCTCAATATTTTCACTGGTTGATGATGCCTGCACTGGCCCTGCAAGATCACTACCGTGTGAAGGATTACCATTAGCCTGTATACTTATATGATCATACAGAGGATCATTAAGATTTAAATTTTGCCATGTATCTAAACTGATCCCTATCGATGGAGTAATGCCCATGAAACCCATTCCCTCACCTGTGCTACCAATGCTTGTACTTATTGGCTGAAGCATAAAAACGATCCCATCGGCGCCATTTACATCCTGGCAACCAAGAAACACATTGAAAGAAAAATCAAACGAGTTATTTAGATTTATTTTATTAGCATTCCAAACACTTCCTGCCTGCGTGAATGAAGCCGGCGTAAGCGTATAACAATTACAACTGTTTTTTGTGGCAGCACCGTTAAGTATATACTGGGAAAAAGAAGATACCGGGAGAACAAAAAATAGAAATTGTAGAAATATTTTAGCAAGCACACCCCGATAGATCAATTTCATAGCGGCTAAAGATACAACCGGACGTTGATAAAATTATTTTAAGATCCGAAACCGCATATGAGTTACCGCATCCGATTCTATTGATCGTATTCTTTCTAATTCAATAACATTTTTGAGTGTGTCATCAAACAAACGGGTACCCTTTCCCAATAAAATATGTGAAAGATGGATATCCAACTCATCTACTAAACCAGCTTTAATAAATTGACGAATAATATTTGCTCCACCCATTATCCAAATATTCTTATTGCCTGCTATTGCCTTTGCTTGCTTAAGAGTTTCTTCAATTCCGCCCGTTATAAAAGTGAATCCGTCAACGATCTTTTCAGCTTTGCTATGAGAAACCACCATTGCGGGCATAGAAAAGGGAGATTCGCCACCCCATGCGTCATCGATCGCCACATCATAAGTATGCCGTCCAACAATGACGGCGCCCGAAGTTTCCATGACATCTTTTATCATCCTAGCGTCAACATCTGTTTTTTTATCAAATATCCAATCATGTAGACGAAGACCGTCATCACCCATTGGTAATTGAGGGCTTACATTAGTGCCAGCAATAAAACCATCCAATGACATAGCGATATCAACAATAACTTTCCCCATACGATCACTCCTATTGTTTTTCTACATAATCTTTCAAACCGGTGCCAATAATATGAGTCCAACCTTCCATAAAATTTTCCTTAGCAAAATCCTTATTTGCAGTAACAGGAAATGACTCAAGTCCTTTATGGGTAAGTTTTAATCTTGTTTTGTTTCCTTCCGGGAATAATTCAAATGTTACAAATGAATTGCCCTCATATCCATCATAACGCCAACTATAAGTAAGCTTTTTCTTTGGAATTACTTCAATCACCTTACAGAGATGTAAGAATTTTTCTCCTTGTTTTCCTTCTCCGTAAAATTGAAATTCAAATCCAGGTTCTGGTTTAAATTCGGTTAGATCAAAATACCATTTCTTCATTTCATCTCTATCGGTAATAGCACTCCATACTTTTTCTATTGGAGCATTATAGGTTCTTTCCACAATTATCGGATCGTTCATAAAATTATTTTTTAGTTAATTCATTTAAATAGTTTTCCATCCTCTCAGCGTTCTGTCTCATTCCTACATCGGCTTTAAACACTTTTATTACTTCCTGCAACTGTTCTGCCGATTCAAAAAGGGAATGTATGTTTACGAGAGTTTGATCGCCTTGCTCTTCAAATGTAACGGTCATCAGGAATTTTGGTCCTGTTACATGTTCCAAAACTAATTTCACCGGCTTCACGACTTCTTTATAAATATGTTTGTTTTTATAGTCCGTACCATCTGGCCCATGCATTACAAACTCCCATACACCGCCTGGTCTTACATCCATTTCAGAAATTGTATTGGTAAAGCCTTCGGGTCCCCACCAATGTTTAATATGTTCAGGACTTGTCCATACTTTCCAAACAAGTTCTATTGGCGCTTTGACAACTCTTTTAATTCCCATCTCTCTGTTCGACAGATCGCTATTTTTTTCTTTTAGCATATTTTTTGGATTTAGTTGTTCTTATATTTTTTGTTTGCAACCCGTCAAGATAATTTTCTAATGCATCTAATTTTTTATTCCAGAATATCTTGTATTGCTCCACCCATACTGACACTTCATTTAGCTTTTTAAGATTTGCCTCACAATGTCGCTCTCTCCCCTTTTGGTTAATGACGATCAACCCGCATTCGGTCAAGATTTTTATGTGCTTGGAAATAGCCGGACGGCTGATATGAAATTTTTCGGCGACTGAATTCAGATTTAATGTTTCATGGGCGATCATATTTATGATCTCCCTTCTTGTAGGATCAGCGATCGCCTGGAAAACGTCTCGTCTCATGTAAATCTATTTTAGTAACCGATTGGTTACACAAATTTATATGAAACCTTTTGGTTACACAAAATTTTTTTTGTCTTTTAAAATTTGTTAAAAATTAAGAGCCAGGGCAGTTGTTAATTTAACAAGCTACACTCAAAGCCATTTGCAGAAACAAGACTCACTATATCATCAATAGGAATTGACTCACCTTTTACCCGGAGTATCTTATCGCAATCGTGCAGATCGAAATTTATCATAAAGGCGGGAAAATGATCTTTTAGCAACGCTACTATTTTTTCCGCCTGCAATATGTCATGAACATTTGTTTTGAATATCTCCACCATAGATTCACATTTGTCCATTATTTACCCTCATTGCTGGCCTATTTTTTTATTGATTTTTTCAAAGCGGCCTTCATTTCATTTTGCTTCAGCCTGTACTTTACCATTTTTTTGATCAATGATAGTGGCATTGGCTTATCTAAGGGAAATTTTATTGTTCCTTTTGATCCTTCATAGGCAGACATTTCTTTTTTCAATGATTCAGCTTCCCAGGGCGCAGGGTAAAAGCTAATGTGCTTTTTCCAGGCAGCAAAGTAAACAAGCATCCCGTGATACATATAGCCGGGGATCTGGTAGCTGATAACTTCTTCTGCTTTTGGTGCTGCCGCTTTTATAGTTTTACGAATATCCCTTAATGCTTTTTTAGCATATGAGTCTGCTGCAGAGATATATTCATCAACTGATGCTGCGGTTTTCATTTTTGCCATAAAACTATTTGCCTTCTGCTTTTAATTTTTTCTTCCAAAAAATATAAGAGAGGATTCCAGGCACTATCCAAATAAGCATACCGATCATTGCCGGATCAACATTTCCCTTTGAAACTGCTATTCCTGAATATACTGCCGCCAACAAATCAAAAAATAAACCGGCGTAAGCCCATTCTTTGATCGTTTTATTTAACCCCGGTATTAAAATGGCAATTGAACCAAGGATCTTTGCAACACCAATAAATTGAATAAAATAGATCGGATATCCAAGACCTTTATGAAACATTTCTATTGATTGTTCATCAGGCCCAACATTAGGAACACCAGAAAAGATCATCAGTCCCGCAAATATGATGGTGAATACCCAATAAAGAATGTTGGTTGTTTTAGTTGTCATGTTCGTTGGTTTAGCTTTCTTTAAAATTATATTGCGGAGCGATTTACCATCCACTGCACTCCATACTTGTCAGTACAACTTCCAAAATAGTCCCCCCAGAACATATCCTGTAGTTCATTTCCACTTTTCCACCGGTTGACAAGGCATTGAATAATCGTTTTGTTTCTTCGCGACTATCCGTTTCAAGATTTATATAAACGTTATTACCAAAGCTTACACGAAAACCCATTTGTTCCGGAGCATCGGTTCCCATCAACACATGACCACCCGTGATAGGTAATTCAACAGCATCACCATTTTTTTCAATTCATTACTCATTGGCGGCGCACCATCCTGCGGCGGTATATCGCTGAATCGCCCTATGCCGGCGCCATAAATTCTGTTTTAAAAACAGATTTATAAAGATTAAGCATCTTCGGTCTCATTCGAAAAATTCAAATAGGTGCTTACTGATTTGTTTTAGCTCACTCTATAAATCAGTTGCTTTCGCAAAGAGCTTTTAGTTTCTTCAATGCCTTTGGCCATGTATCCATAAAATAAGACTTGAATTCCTGGTTGGCGTCCATATCTACTTCCACGACGGTGTTGCCATTGTTTGATTTAAAAGTATAGTTCTCCAAAGCTCCCGCCCAGCCTTCAACTTCAGGGCCACTGGTAATTTCTTCTTCCCCTTTTAAAGTACCCAGGTGTTCAATACTTAAAAATTTGTTGGGAATGTTTTCCCTTATTTTACTTACCATACCACCAATGTTTCCGTCTTTATCTGATCCGATAAAAAGAATCTTAGAACCCTTGTCCCAGGAACCTTTATAATATGAAGTGGGATTAAATTCAGCGGTCCACTCACGATAAGATTTCTCATCAAGCATTTTCTTATAAACTTTTTCTACAGGCGCATTTATGTTTATGTCAAATTGTATCACTTCCAGGTCTGTTGCTTCAGTGTGTTTCTTAAAATTATCCATGATAGCCTGCCATCCGTTCCTTTGCAATTCTATTGGATTCGTATTCTCTGCATCAAAAGTTTCAACCACTTTTGTTTCATTCCCCTTTGATGAAAAAGTTACTTTCACTTTTCTTCCGTCGCCCATAGTATATTCAATCAATTCATGCTTCTTCACATTATCATATACACCGCCGAAATCAAAACTCATACTTCCATCCTTTGCCGCCATTGTAGCACTGAAGGAGCCGCCATTACGCAGGTCATTTTCTGCCTTAAGGGTGCACCAATCCTCGGAAGCATTATTCCAACGTATAATATGACGGGGGTCTGTCCAATTTTGCCAGACCTTTTCAATTGGAGCATTTACAGTTGTCTCCACTGTAATTTGAGTTGCTGCCTTAGTTGTCTTTTCCATATTATTAATTTTTAGTTGTTATAGTTTTTAAGGATTATAAAAATAACTTTATTTCACTTTCAGGTAAATTAATTTTTTGAGTAGTTAAACATCCAGATGATACCAAACTTATCAGTTAGCACTCCAAATGTTGCGCCCCAGAAAGATTGATGCAATGGCTCAATAACCTTGCCATCGGAGGAAAGATTATTAAAAAAAGAATTGATCTCCTCGGTACTGCTGCAGTTTACACAGAGGTTAATGGAGTTTCCTTTAACAATATTATTCCCCATCATATCTGATCCCATCAATACAAGATTTTCTTTTGTCAAACTGCTGTGCAGGATCTTTGCACCCATTTCCGAAGGCACTCTTGCCGCCATTGGTGATTCTGAAATTTTCTGCATTACCAATTCACCTCCGAGACATTCTTGATAAAACGTCATGGCTTCGCGACACTGGCCATTAAAGTTTAAATAGGCATTTATATGTGTCATGATCTTTTAATTTATTTTTTAAGAATTGTCTTTTAGCCTTACCATGCATCGTACATCTTTGTCATTTATGTATTCTTCGACGCAGCATCCATTGGGGTCAATTCTCTCTTCAGCTAGAAGTTCCTGGAAAGACTGACTTATTTTCGGAATATCATTCATAAAATCCTTTATGTAAATGCTGATATATTGCCCTTTTTTAATGACGAAAGTTTCACACCCCAACCGCTCCCCTTCACCGGGATAGCTTTCTTCAGCAGCTGCTTTATACATTATTTTTGAAGGTGTTTCCGGATAAGAAATACCAAAGAATCTTCTACCCGCAGGCAAACCTATTAGTGAATGAAGTTTTTGATAAGCTCCCTGGATCCCATCAGGAAATGAAGTTGCCGTTACATAAAAAACTTTTATATCCTGATCTAAAAAAATTGATTCCATGGTCTTGCTGTTTGCTGAAACAAAACTATTGTCAGTTTTTGTAATGGCCGCTGTGCAAATACGTCAATCCAAGGGGTTGTTTGCGACAGCGAATCGTTTTACCTTTATCAAAACGAAAACCTACCATGAAAAATATCGCCATACTTGTTCCTGAAACAGCGGTAATAGAAGCAGTAGCCGATCCTCGTTATATGTTTACTGCCGTAAATGAGTTTATTAAAAGCCAGGGAAAACCTGCCCTTTTCAATGTTGAATTAGTTGGCCTTACTAAAGAAGTGAAACTCGCCGATGGAATATTTTCAATTCATACGGATGTAACACTTAAGACTGCAAAGAAACCTGACCTGATCATTATTCCTGCGATCAGTGGTAATCTTGAGCATGCCATTAAATTAAATAAGGATTTTCTTTCGTGGATCGTTATTCAGTATAAAAATGGCGCTGAAGTAGCAAGCCTTTGTCTTGGCGCTTTCATTCTTGCATCAACCGGATTACTGAGTGGTAAAAACTGTTCAACGCATTGGTTGTTTGCAAATGAATTCAGAAAGATGTTTCCGGAAGTAGACCTCGTCGACAATAAAATTATAACTGAACAAAATGGTCTTTATACAAGTGGTGGCGCAAATTCTTATTGGAATTTATTATTGCATCTCGTAGAAAAATATACTAACCGTGAACTGGCTATTCTCGCCTCTAAATTTTTTGTTTTAGATATTGACAGGAAAAGTCAATCACCCTTCACAATGTTTATTGGGCAAAAGATCCACGATGATGATGAAATAAAAAAAGCTCAGGAGTTTATTGAAAATAATTTTATGGAAAAGATCACTGTAGATGAGCTTTGTTCAAAACTTGCCATTGGTCGCCGTACTTTTGAAAGAAGGTTTAAAAAAGCAACCAATAATACCATCATTGAATACATTCAACGGGTAAAAATTGAATCAGCCAAAAAACAATTTGAAACAGGAAGAAAGACTGTTTCCGAAGTAATGTATGAAGTTGGTTATGCCGATACAAAAGCTTTCCGGGATGTATTTAAAAAAGTAACTGGTATGTCACCGCTTGACTATCGTAGTAAATACAATAAAGAATCCTTACACCTGAATTAATTGGATATTGTTACCGCATGTATCATCAAATACAGCAAGAGTTGTTGGTCCCATTTGTGTGGGCTTCATACTGAATTTTACTCCAAGTTTTTCCAATCGCTCAAATTCGTTTTGAACATTTTCGACATGAAACATAGTTAATGGTATTCCCGCATCCTTTAAAGCTTTCTGATAAACCTTTGCAGGAGCAAAACCCATTGGCTCAAGTACCACTTCCGCCCCATCAGGTTCTTCCTTTGAAACCACGGTTAGCCAACTGTACTCGCCCATTGGCACGTCTGTCTTTTTTATAAACCCAAGTATCTCTGTATAAAATTTCAATGCCTTTTTCTGGTCATCGACTAAAACGCTGATCCATTTTACTTTCATACAAATTATTTTAAAGGTAAATGTTTCAGCAAAAATGATAAATGGAATCGAATAATCGCTATCCAAAATTGCTCTTTTTATTTTGGTAAGCTAATGGAGTAAGACCAGTCATTTTTTTGAACAGACTAATGAATGATGGTTTGCTTCTAAAGCCAATTGCATAACAGACTTCACCAATTGTTTTTCCTTTTTGCAGGATCCTCTTGGCTTTCTCTATTCTCACCTCCTGCAGATATTGATTGGGTGTACAACCATAATATTTTTTAAAAAGGCGGATGAAATGAAATTTAGAGGCATGAGCTTTTGCAGCGATCTTATCAAGATTGATATTTTCTGAAAAATGTTTATCAATATAAAGTTTTGATTGAATGATATGCTTTGTCAGATCATCATGAGGATATAGTGATTTGGTAAGTCTTGCAACTTCGTTATTGTAAAAAGTCATAACAGTTTTACTTATTTGGGCCAATCATATCCCAAAGATTACCATAAAGGTCTTTAAAAACTGCAACCGTCCCATATTCTTCCTTTGATGGTTGTCTTACAATTTCAATTTCATTATCTAAAAGATTTTGAAAATCTCTTTTAAAATCATCTGTATGAAGAAATAAAAAAACTCTTCCACCGGTTTGATTACCAACCCTGCTTTGTTGTTCATCATTGGCAGCTTTTGCCAGTAACAAGCAACAACCATCTTGCCCTTTTGGTTTTACTAATACCCAGCGTTTTGTTTCACTTAGCCGAGTGTCTTCGATAAGATCAAAATGTAATTTCTCCGTATAAAATTTAATTGCTTCATCATAATCATTTACAACAATAGCAATATTAGCAAGATGTTGGTTCATGGGTAAAATTGTAATTATTTTTTTACTATGTAAGTAAGAAACACAAGACCGTTATCATAAACCTTACTATCTGTAAGTATTAGCCATGTTCTTTCTACAATGTCTTTAAACAAAGGCTTGCCACTGCCAAGAACAACAGGATGAACGGCTAAAATAAGCTCATCGACTAGTTGAAGATTCATTAATGATGAAATAAGCTCAGCACCACCAAATAACCAGATATCTTTTCCTTTTTCCTTTTTAATTTTTACTACTTTCTTTTTGATGTCCCCATTTACAACAACAACTCCTTCTTTCACTTGAGCAAGTGTGTTTGAAAAAACATATTCCTTCATTATAGGAAAACCAGAAGGCGCCTCACTTTCCATAGCTGAAGCCAATTCGTAACTTTTTCGACCCATGAATACGGAATCAATCCGTTTGAAAAATGCAGACATTCCATAATCCTGATCAGTAAAGCACCAATCAAATTCACCATTCGGGCCTTCAATAAACCCATCGAGGCTGACCGCAAGTTGAAGAATTATTTTTCTCATAATAAAAACATTTTATTGATCAATTATCAATTTCTTTTATCGCCGGGCGGCCATCATCTTTTCTTTTCTGATAATGAATATTAAATCTTGAAAGATCAGGTTTATATTTTTTAGTACGCTTCAATTCATAATTGTAAATACACTGGCCCAATCTATATAGAAATGGATAGCCGATATTATCATAATCATACTTATTATCATTCATTACGCCATCACTATTAACATAGATCGTTGCTGTAAGCATGAACTCAACATTATTTTTGAAATCGACCACATACGACACATCTGTAAGACAGCCATAAGCCCAGCCAACTTTATTAAATACCCGGACATAATTATGGATATCATGACTCCCTTGTTTGAAAAAGAATTTTACATAACTGTTATAATAAAGACCGGTATCATATTTAGGATGATCTGTTTCTGACGGATATTGTGAAAGATAGCGGTATAGAAAATCGTAGTCGTCTCTTGTCAGATGAAACCTGCGGTTCTCTGGAACTGAATTCGGAAACATAACAGACTGCAATAATTGCTGAAGATGATAGACGGTTAAATTATTAGCAGTTGTAAAATCAATTGGCTCGTTAATAAGACTATCCTGCGAATTCATGTAAGCCCTTCCCATCTTATTTATGTGACTAAAATCAAATGAATCTGTATTAAATGCCATTGGCTGCAAATAAATAAGGGAGCCATCGGGTTTTATAAACCGTATAGGATTTGTATGCCTGTTCTCGTCTGCATTCATTCGCATAAATCGCCGGGTGATACGAAAGTCCGGATATCTCATTTCATGCATTCGGCGATTAATTGCCTGTTGCCCTACGAATTCATACATCCTGTTATAAGCATCATTGTCGCTAACCAAAAAAGCCTTGCGAATAAATTGTGCAATGGAAGGCAATCCATTCTCTGCCGTACTGTCTTTATATAAAATTGTTTGTCGTGAATAACCACTGTCAAATTGCATTGGCGTAAACATGTTCACGTCACTTTGTTTCAATTGATTTAATTTTTCAAGAGACAAAAACGCCAGCGGCATTTTAACTGTAGAAGCCGGATTAAAATATCTTAATGAATCGTAGTTGTAATAATAGTTCGTGAACGATGGGACATTATTTTTATCCCTGTTTATTTGTGTATAGATAATTTGATAGCGATAAATGTCGGGATGACTGATAACAGATCGAAATAAGCTGTCTTTTTCAGTAATAAAAATATGTTCCAATAACTTATCGGATCTGGATTGAGCCATTGCCGGCAATGAAAATAAAAGAAAAATTACACGAAGGTGACGCATTCAATGAAGATAAAATAAACCCGGTAAATCAATTTATTTTTCTCTGCCAATAAATGGTTTGCTGTTTGTTAAATGGGCAATTGCTCTTAGAATATTTTTATTGACGCTTTCCTCAGATTTTAAAAAATTAATATATCTCAAAATTTCTTTTCGACGTGAAGGGCTAAGTTTTTCAAACGCTTTTTTTACTGTTGGATTTTCTTTAAATGCTAATTTAAGTTTTGGATGCATCGGAGTTATTCGCAGCTTTGAATCAAAATCAATTTTTATAACAATTGTATCGCCAACATCTTTTCCGGCAGCTTTTCGCATTGGTGTATTCAAATACAATCTCCATTTGCCGCTATATTTAACTAAGTTTTGAATATAATTCTTGCCGTCAATTTTTAGCTGAACAGGTATTGCGCCTTTATCTTTTCCTGCCTTTTGAAAAATATACTTTAATAATGTTGATGGAAGCAAAACGTAGGGATTGACACCGATGATCTGAATTTTTGCAGAGAATGGTTTCATTCATGCAAATTAAAAAAGGTTTTAAAATAAAAAATCCCGCCGCAGCAGGATACATAACTATAACCTATAAACTAAAGACTATAAACTTTCTTTTCTACTCTCCCACTCCCTTTTTCCCAACCCGGCAAATACATGTCTTTCGCTGTGGTAAGATGAACGAACAAGTGGGCCGCTTTCTACATAATCTAAACCGAGGTTATAACCGATCTCACGATACTCGGCAAACTCGTTAGGATGTACAAAACGATGAACAGGTAAATGTTTTTTTGTTGGTTGGAGATATTGACCGAGTGTTATTACATCACATCCATTATCACGCAGATCCGTCATTGTTTGTATCACTTCTTCTCTTGCTTCGCCAAGACCGAGCATGATACCACTCTTGGTTCTCATTCCACCTTGCTTTAAGATCTTTATCACTTCCATGCTGCGCCAATACTTGGCTTGTATGCGTACCTGTCTTGTTAATCGTTCAACTGTTTCTATATTATGCGAAACAACTTCCGGAGCGGCATCAATAACCCGTTGGATATTTTCCTGCTCACCTTTAAAATCAGGTATCAGTGTTTCAAGCGTTGTGCCGGGGTTCAACGCTTTGACGGCTTTGATGGTATTATACCAGATAATTGATCCGCCATCTTTTATTTCATCACGGTCAACAGAAGTAATGACGGCATGTTTAACTTTCATTAAATGAATAGCTTCTGCCACTCGCTGTGGTTCATCCCAATCAACTGGCTCAGGACGGCCCGTAGCCACTGCACAGAACCCGCAGCTTCTTGTACAGATATTTCCAAGGATCATGAATGTCGCAGTGCCTGCTCCCCAGCATTCGCCCATATTAGGGCAATTGCCGCTTTCGCAAATTGTATGAAGCTTATGTGTATCAACAAGGCTTCTTACATGTTTATATTCTTCGCCAATGGGAAGCTTAACACGAAGCCAATCTGGTTTCTTTGGCCTGGGCTCTGATATAATTGGAAGCTCTGTCATCATGCAAAAATACGGAGAAGGAGTTGAAGGCTGAAGATCGTATTACTTACGGCGACCAAAGATCATAGCGATATGTCCCTGGTAAAAGAATTGTTTATCTTTTTGATAAAGCATAATAGGAACGTCGCCAGAATAGTATTCGGCACTGACACCAACTTCAATTGCCGAAACAACCTCATTGTATCTACCAAAGTCGAAACGAAGACCTGTTTTTGCAAATACACCGGGCTTAAATTTCATTTCACCCCAACCCATGCCAATGCCGCCACTGCCGATTATAAAACCAAATTTGAACAGGGAAT
The DNA here is from genome assembly GCA_036524255.1 of Chitinophagaceae bacterium. Taxonomy (GTDB): domain Bacteria; phylum Bacteroidota; class Bacteroidia; order Chitinophagales; family Chitinophagaceae; genus VBAS01. The sequence continues at coordinate 1,529 of DATDCP010000222.1, read as the reverse complement.
CTGTTTCAGGAGAATATTTAATTGTTTTGTTGGCGCCATTATCTTCCACCTCGATATAATAAGGACGCAGTAAACCTAATGACAAGCCACCTTTATAAACTACACTTACGGCTACGCCATTCTTGTTTCCTTTTTGCCCAAGAAAGCGATGGCCACCAAAGCCGAGTTGCAATGAATAAAAATTATTGATCTTACCATACACATAAGGATTACCAAAGGAAAAGCCGCCGGTACCATTTGGCAGTTTATCTTCTTTAGGGTGTTTTATCTCGTTAAACTCAATGCCATACACTGTTCCATTTCTTGGCGTTTTCTTTTTGCCTCTTTCATAAAATCCTCCATATCCATTTGACCGTAATTGTATACCCCAAATACTTTGTGATGAATAAACGAGAACACCTTCTTCTTCCTGGCGGGTCATTTCAGTTGCTTTCTTTGCCTTTTCCTGTCTACGTACCTGCTTTTTTGTTTGTTTTTTGGGGACTTCTTGTGCCACTAATGATGAACCCAGAGAAAACAAGAGTGCAATTATGAATAGTTTCTTCACGGGAAAGATGTTTTGAACTAAGAGAGTAAAAGAGTGAATGAGATAAAGAGCAATTCCAACATAACCTCTTTCATTCCTTTTCTCTTTTTTACTCTTAGCATTGTTTATAACGTAAATTTAGGGCAAAAAAATATAATGACCTCAACAGTAGTTTATAATGGCGAGTTAAGAACCACCTGTACGCATTTGCGTAGTGCCAATAGCTTTGAAACAGACGCCCCGGTTGATAATAATGGGAAAGGGGAAAGATTTTCGCCTACCGACTTAATGGCCACATCCCTGGCAACGTGCATGATAACCGTAATGAGTATAAAAGCAAGAACAATGGGTTTTGATCTGACTGGTGTCAAGATAGATGTATTAAAGATCATGAAAGCTGATCCGCGGCGTGTGGGTTGTATCGAATTGACCTTCCATATTCCGGATAGTTTGCTTAGCATAGATGAAAAAACAAAAACAATCTTGAAAAATACGGGGATGACATGTCCTGTTGCGTTGAGTGTCCACCCAAATATTGAGCAAAATGTGAATTGGGGAAACTGGGGTTAGGGACGTAGTATTCCGTAGGAATGTGGGGCTTTTATTGAATTCTTTTTAGGGTATAAATTCATGAAATATAGCAGGTGGATTCGCTTTTGAAGTATAAACTCTGGCCGCTACTTTTAAGTTCAAATTAAAACCTATGAAGACAAGAGTAATACTTTTTGTATTGATTGTTATGGTGCTTTCATCATGTGTAAGAGCACTTACTCCGGACCAGGCTGCTAATGGAAGCTATAAGAAATGCCACCCAATGCGGTAATTAGCTGCTTTTGAGAAGTGCATTTCCTAGGGCGCAATCCAGACATCTTTTTTTACTGCAGTATTCATTCTTTAATTCGATCAATGCCTGTGAATCATGGGCATTTTTATTTTTTAACCCGGTTTGTTCAAATCCTTTGGTTATTGAATTTGATTCCGCCGTTATTTCCTCCAGCCATTG
>DATDCP010000221.1:0-2317 GCA_036524255.1 Chitinophagaceae bacterium | reverse complement strand
GTGAGTATTTCTCTCTTACCAGTTCTTTGATCTCAGTTTCATTTTTCATGATTATACTTTTTTGTTTTTTATGATGTCAACTTTATGATTTCTATTAAACCCTGTGGACGTTCAGTTTTTCTTTTTGTTTTCTATTCAGCACTTAGCAACAAGCTTTTTCATTCTGCACTTTCAGTTTGTTGAAAAGAAAACTGAATTCAGCATTAAATTTTTCAAAAGCTTTCCAGTTTATGCAATAACAACTGCGAGGTCCATCGATCGTTCCGTCGATCAACCCAGCATTTTTTAATTCTTTCAAATGCTGGCTAACCGTACTCTGCGCCAAAGGCAAAACGTTTACTATTTCACCGCAAATGCATTCATTCTTTTGTGCCAGCATTTTCAATATTGCAATACGGGCAGGGTGGCTTAATGCTTTTGCAAAAGCTGCCAGATCCTGTTCTTTTTGAGAAAACTCTTCTTTTTTATGTATTGCCATTTATTAATCGTTTTTATACGATGATTATGTTCAAAGAAAAAGACGGGACCACCGCCTGAAATCCTATATCGCAAATATACGATAGGAAAATTCATACTACCAAATATTTTATCAAAAATATTTTTTAATCGTCGGGTACTTGGCTTCTTTTAAATAGGGAGATGATAACACCGCTAATTATAATGCACGAGATCCCGGCCCAACTCATCAGGTCAGGAAAAGCATCACCTAATAACATACCGATAAAAACAGAGTAGATAATATTAGAGTATCCAAATACAGAAACGATCCCTGCTTTATCTGAGCCATACGCTTTTGTAACAAAATATTGTCCGAACAAAGCAGCAAGACCCATGAATAAAACAGTGAACCACTCTTTGCCTGTAGGCCATTTCCAATCGATAATAAAAATACCGTCGGCAGGAGTGCCAAAAGAATAATGAATTAACAATGAAAGAGACGGCAACAAAACACCCGCTACTAAAAAAGACAACACGATCACCCTTGAATCATAATAGGCGGCCAGTCTTCCAAGAGTTAGATAAGCAATTGCAGAAATGATACCAGACGCCAAACCGGTTGCATGATAATACCAGGGAAAATGCATTACGGGTTTATAAATAAGTAACATACCCGTAAAGCCAAGTATCACGGCGAATAAAACTTTTTTTCCATGATACTCACCAAAAAAAAGAAATGAGAAGATCGCAATGAATAAAGCCGAGGTAAGATTATAGCTCATCGCTGTACCTAGGGGAAGATGAAGGATACAATATAACAATGTGTATAAGGCAAGAGCTCCCATTAATCCGCGAAATGCAAGTCGCAGAAATTTGCCGCCTGTTTGAACAGGCGGTTTTATAAGTAAACCCGGAATAAGAAAGACCATACCAATTGCATTACGATAAAGGACAAGCTGACCAGCAGAGAAAACTTCTTTTAATGCTTTTGCGGCGCCTCCCATCATAGAAAAGCATAATGCCGCCATCAGCATAAAAATGATCCCTTTGTATCGGACATCCTTTATCATTAAATTTTTATCAGTCTTTCAACGGCGGCTTCTAATGTTTCTTTATTTTTTGAAAAGCAAAATCGAATTACTTTATTATCTGTTCCTGCTTTATAAAACACAGAAACAGGAATTGTGGCTACACCAAATTCTTTTGTGATGCGTATAGCAAATTCTCTGTCTGCTTCATCGCTGATGCGATCATATTTTGCACAAATAAAATAGCTGCCACTGCTGTTCAGCAACTCAAACTTTGTTTGTTTCATCAGTTCAATAAAATGATCTCTTTTTTGTTGCATGATTCCGCTGAGCGATAAATAAGCGTCTTTATTTTTTAAGAAATCTGCCAGCGCAACCTGTGAGGGAGTGTGACAACAAAAGCAATTGAACTGGTGAACTTTTCTGAACTCGACCATTGATGCTGGGGATGAGATACAATACCCAAGCTTCCAACCGGTGCAGTTATAGGTTTTACCGAAAGAAAAACAAACAAAACTTCTTTCCAATAATTCCGGGTAACGAAGAATGGATTGATGAGGAATATTATCAAAGATGAGATGCTCATACACTTCATCGCTGACAATAAAAATATTTGTGTCCTTAACAATACTACTCAACTGTTGGATATCTTCCTCCCGTAACACAGCGCCGGTAGGATTATGCGGGCTGTTCAGCATGATCGCTTTTGTTTTTGGAGAAACTTTTTTTCTCACTTCATCCCAGTCGATCTTGTATTCTGGAAATTTCAGATCAATGAGAACAGGAACGGCGCCGTTGATCTCAACATTTGGAATATAACTGTCGTAACCGGGTTCAAAAATTATTACTTC
>DATDCP010000220.1:0-4296 GCA_036524255.1 Chitinophagaceae bacterium | reverse complement strand
TGTATATGAACTTCCAATAATTTTTTTTCCTGTGCTCTTTTCATGATGCTGTGCTGCATCGGGCTTTGCAACAAATCCGGTAAAACGCTTATTATATCAATTCTCATAATTGTAAAGTTACAAAATCGAAAAGTGAGGTTTATTTCAAAAAGCAAACCCCCACTATTACACATAGCGGGGGTTTGTTCTTGATCATCCCTTTAGTTTACTGAGATGTTTTTAACCTTTTTAGGTTGTTTAATTTCCATTTTAGGAATTAGAACTTTCAATTCCCCATTTTTGTACTCTGCATTGATCTTGCCAGCATCACAATTTTCAGGAAGAGTGAAACTTCTGCTCCAACTGCTATAGTTGTATTCGCGACGATTATACCTGCCATTTTTTTCTTCCTTCACTTCTTTTTCTTTTTCAGCACTAATGGTCAGCATATCATCATAAGCATCCACTTTGAAATCTTTCTTATCCAAACCGGGTGCTGCAATGGTTAGTGCGAATTCCTTATCAGTTTCACTAATATTTACTGCCGGAGTATTCATCACTTTTCCTAAACCGAAAAATTCATCCATCGGTGCATTGAAGAATTTTTCCATCAGACCACCGTCAAATAGTGTCGGCCATGATGTTCTTGGCTTGTCAATGGCTTTGTTTTCCATATCACTGTTTTTAAGGTTAATAAATATTGTTTAACAGTTCTAAGATGGCTATTTTATTTAGCCGAAAAAATGATGCCAGTGAGTTAGTGATATGATATTTGTCAACGAAAGTTATTCACCCAGAAATTCATCAATGTCACGTCTTTGTTTTTTTGTGGGCCGACCGATTTTACTCTGTCTTTTGCCCGTATGAAAACTTGCTGCCTGGAATTTTAATCGTTCAATTTCTTCAGCAGGAGTGATATCAGTGTAATAATTAATGGCTTCAGCAAAAGCGACACGTTTGTATAATAGCCCGCTGACACGAATGCGCCATCTTTTTGCTTCAGTTTTTATTTCATATTCCTCACCAACATTTACATGTTTAGATGCTTTTGTTTGAACACCATTAAACTTCACCTTACCTGAGTCGCATGCATCAGATGCTTGTGTACGGGTTTTGAAAAGACGAATGGCCCATAAATATTTATCAATGCGGAGTTTTTCATTTTCAGCCATTTTTCAAAATTAAAAAACCTCATCTTATCCGGATGAGGTTTTTTGAAAGACTATAACGAGATCACATTTCTGCAAAATGCTTGTGGAAATAGGGGATTGTTTCAATTCCTTTATAATAATTATCAAGATTGAATTTTTCATTCGGACTATGCAAATTGTCACTGTCTAATCCAAAGCCCATAAAGACAATTTTAATTCCCAGTTCTTTTTCAAATAATGCACAAATAGGAATACTGCCACCACCACGAACAGGGATCGGGTCTTTTCCAAACGTATCTTTTATTGCGGCTGCTGCTGCTTTGTATGCTTTGCTGTCAATAGGGGTCATGTAAGGTTCCCCACCATGGTGTGGTGCAGCTTTTACTTCAACATTAGCAGGCGCAATTTTTTTCAAATGATTGATAAGAATTTCAGTCATCTTATCACTATTCTGATCGGGAACAAGTCTTGCAGAAATTTTTGCAAATGCTTTCGATGGTAAAACAGTTTTAGAACCTTCGCCAATATAACCACCCCAGATACCATTTAGTTCTATCGTTGGGCGTATGCCGGTTCTTTCATTGGTGGTAAAACCTTTTTCACCCCAAAGTTCTTTTACACCAAGATCTTCTTTGTATTCTTGTTCATCAAAGGGTGCAGCAGCCATCTTTTTTCTTTCTTCTGTTGTTGCTACAACTACATCATCATAAAAACCGGGAATAGTTATATGATTGTTTTCATCGTGCAATGAAGCGATCATCTTTGACAAAATAGTAATTGGATTTGCAACAGCTCCGCCATAAACACCGCTATGCAGATCACGATTTGGTCCAGTAACCTCTACTTCAATATAGCTTAATCCGCGAACACCAATGTCGATAGATGGATTTTCAAGACTTAGCATTGCTGTATCACTGATCAATATCACATCGGCTTTTAAAAGATCTTTATGACTCTTTACAAAATCTGCAAGATTGGAAGATCCGACCTCTTCTTCGCCTTCAATGCAGAATTTTATATTGGTAACAAGTGAATTGGTTTTCACCATTGTTTCCAATGCTTTTACATGCATATAGAATTGCCCTTTGTCATCACAGCTTCCTCTTGCAAAAATTTTTCCGTCTTTAATTACTGGGTCAAATGGTCCGCTATGCCAAAGTTCTAAAGGCTCCACTGGCTGCACGTCATAATGGCCATAAACAAGTACTGTAGGTTTTTTCGGGTCAATTATTTTTTCACCATAAACTATGGGATGACCTGGTGTTTGAAAAAGTTCTGCTTTATCTGCTCCGGCTTCCAGCAAACGTTGCTTTACTGCTTCTGCACATTTCTGCATATCAGGTTTGTGTTCACTCCTGGCACTTATACTTGGGATACGAAGTAGTTCCAATAACTCACTTAAAAAACGATCTTTATTTTTTTGCTGATAATCTTTCCAGGCTTGAGACATTTTCAATTTTTTAGGTAGGCGAAGATAAAGAAGAAGAAGTTATCCGCCGTTACTATTCAGGCCTCAAAAAAACCTGGATCAATTTTTAATAACGGGACAAGAAAAACGGTTTCGCTTTCCAAAAGAATAGATCAAGCCTCCCATTAATGTATGATAGTGATCATTTTTATCTGGATTCGCTGCCTGGCTAAAACCATCCAAATAATCAGTATCAAGAATTCGATAAGTGCCTTCAAGTGAAAAGGAAAGTTTTTCAGTAATGCCATATCGGACTCCCAACCCAATAGGGATAGAAAAAATTCCTTTTGGGACTGGGTGATTAATATCTTCATTTAAACCATTGATGACCGCTGTTTCGCTGGCGAAATGCGAATAATCGAATTGGCTCCAATCTCTTTTTATTTTTAAAAAGGAATAGCTGAGCCCGCCAAAAACATAAGGACTAAAATTAATAATTCCTGCTTCATTTGGCACAAGGCCTATGATATTTCCGACAGCCTGGAGCGATAATTCAGTAACAGGAGTTGTGAAATTTAGATTACGTTGTTGCCGCCATGCAGGATCATCGTATGTGCCATCATCGCCTTTTAATGACCCACGCAGAAATTGAAAGCGAATTGCATAATGGCTGTTTATATTTCTTGTAGCAGAAATACCAAAACCAGGTTTCATTGTGTTGAATGCGCCAAGATCATAGGGTGTCAGATCTCCCTGGTAAATAAATGTGCCAAGATGAACACCAATCTCGTACTTAGGAATAAGTGATGATTGACTGTTGGAATTGAAAAAAGTAAAAACAAATAAACACAGAACTGAAAAAGCACGGAGTGTTTTCATGGTTGTGGTTTTAAAATTGAGTTAATAACAACATTCAGGCCATTAACCTGGAAAATTTCTACTATAAAAACTTTAGCGTAGGGTTAATTCATTCAATTATTGTGGTGGGATCAGGCTATTGATTAAAACCGGTTGCATTGGTTTAATCAATAGCAAAAATTTTACCGATTATTTTTTGATTGTTAAAAAAGAGGTAAGAAAATAAAGAAGTGCAATAATTCTAAAGGGGATAACAATACTTAAAGCAATTTACCTTTATCATCGGGCTGTTTCTTTTTATTATGCTTTGTAAAATTAAGAGTCGGATCTTCTTTTGATCCGGAGTTAACAGCTTTTGTAACCATCTTGCTGCCGAACCTGTCCTTAATATCATCGACAGCTTTATAGAGCTGAAGTTTTTCCACTTTATTATCAAACAAACTCATTTGCATCGTAAATGGGATGAGTTGACTGAAACGAACACCGATCAATCTTACCGGCCGGCCAGCCTGGTATGATTTATTGAAAATATCTTTTGCTTTTGCTATCAATTCATCGTCGAGTGCAGTGTAATCAATTACTTCCTGTCGGGTGGTTGTTTCAAAATCTTTATAACGGATCTTAACAGTCACACAACCGGTTAATTTTTCATCCTCTCTCAAACCATAGCAAGTTTTTTCGGTAAGCCTTACTAATTCTTTATGCAAAAATTCTACATCATTATGATCTTTATCAAAAGTGTTTTCGTGACTCATGCTTTTTTGTTGCCAGTCAGTTACTACTTCAGCGCTGCCAATGCCCTGTGACTTTCGCCACAAACTTTCACCCCATTTGCCTAAATGTTTTTCCAAATACTCCGGAGTTGATTTAGCAAGATCTTCAATTTTATAAAAGCCAAGG
>DATDCP010000219.1:0-14592 GCA_036524255.1 Chitinophagaceae bacterium | reverse complement strand
TCTTCGATGAATTTGACATTGTCATTGATGGGACTGATAACTTTTCTACACGTTATATGATCAATGACGCCTGTGTGTTATTGAATAAGCCATTGGTGTATGGAGCCATTTCACAATTTGAAGGACAAGTAAGTGTTTTCAGAAATAAAAATGAAGAGGATGTTAACTATCGTGATATCTTTCCTGATCCGCCAAAAGATGGAGAAGTATTGAATTGTGCAGAAGCTGGAGTGATGGGAGTTTTACCCGGTATTATTGGAACAATGATGGCGAATGAAACCATAAAACTGATCACAGGTATTGGCGAGCCGTTGATCGATCAATTGTTCACCTATAATGCATTGAACAACCAGGTTTACCAGCTCAGTTTATCTTCAAGAAAAGAAACAAGATCATTGATCCCTAAAAATGAAAAAGAATTTTTGAAGACCGATTATGAATGGCTTTGTGCAGCACCAGAACATGAAGCAGAAATTGATTCAGATATATTTAATAATATGGTCGCTGGTAGTGATGTGGACGTGATCGATGTACGAGAGATTCATGAAATGCCGGCAGTAAATGAATTCAATCATATTAGGATCCCATTGGCACAGTTAGCCGACAACATTTCATTAATAAAATCAGATACTGTTATTACTTTTTGCCAATCAGGGAAAAGAAGTTTACAGGCTGCAAAGATTTTATCTGGTATTTTTGGAGACACAAAGAAAGTTTATAGTTTACGTGGTGGGATCGTGCAATGGAAACAGGATCGGGCAAAACAACTGGTATGAAAGAAAGAAAACCAAAGAACATATTTGTGCAAGGGCCAATTGCTGCATCATTTATTGCTGATAGTATCCAAAAGCATAGCAGCAAAACCGATATTGGGGGGCATAGTATTTTTTTGGGACAGGTAAGAGCCGATAAAATTGATGGTAAAGAAGTTGCCTCAATAGAGTACACTGCGTATGAAGACATGGCGATGGAAAAAATGCTTACGATCCGTGAAGATATTTTCGCCAAATATGATCTGACCTGTATGCATGTATATCATAGTCTGGGTAAAGTAGCAGCCGGTGAAATAAGCTTGTTTGTTTTTACATCATCCGCTCATCGCAAGGCAGCGATCGATGCATGCGAAGAAACAGTGGAAAGATTAAAAGCAGAACTGCCGGTGTGGGGAAAAGAAATGCTAACGGATGAAACATATCATTGGAAGGAGAATAAACCCTAAATCTCTGAAGGGACTTTAGAGGTCGATATAAAAACAGTTCTTATTAAAAATATTTAAAACAAAAACCTCCCTCGATAGTCGGAGGTTAAAAGCCCCCTTTAGGGGGTTTGGGGGTATTATGGTAGACATTACATCAAAATCAAACAGCCTGCGCAAAGCGATCGCTACTGCGATAGTTTCTGTTTCCCAACAAGAGACAATTGATGTAATAAAAAATAGAAAAGTTCCGAAAGGTGATGTGTTTGAATTTTCAAGAGCTGCAGGATTGTTAGGGATTAAAAAAACAAGTGATGTAATTCCTGATTGTCATCCTTTGCCTGTAGAGTACGCCTCGATCACTCATGAGATCGATGGTTTAAATATTATCATCAAAGTAGAAGTTCATACGATCTATAAAACCGGAGTAGAAGTAGAAGCAATGCACGGTGCTGCTGTTACCGCTTTGACGATCTATGATATGCTAAAACCTCTTGATAAAGGAGTTGAAATTTCAACTATTAAACTGGAAGCAAAGAAAGGTGGTAAAACAGATTTTAAGGATCAGCAATCAAATGATCTTCGTTGCGCTGTTATTGTTTGTTCCGATGGTGTTGCGGCAGGAGCAAGGGAAGATAAAAGTGGCAAAACAATTATTGAAAAATTAGAAAAACTCAATTTATCTGTAGCACACCAGGCAATTATTCCGGATGATCTTTTAACAATACAAGAAAAGGTAAGACAATTAAGCAAAGAGGATTATGATCTTATCCTTTTAACTGGTGGCACTGGATTATCTCCAAAAGATGTGACACCAGATGCAATTGCTCCTTTGCTTGATAGAGAGATCCCCGGCATTATGGAAACTGCAAGAAATTATGGACAACAAAGAACTCCTTATGCAATGCTTTCCCGCGGAGTAGCAGGATTTATAAAAAATACACTGGTGATAACCTTACCCGGTTCTCCGAAAGGTGCTGCTGAAACTATTGATGCAATATTTCCCTATGTGCTTCATGTATTTCGTGTGAAGGAAGGTGTGCAGCATGAAAAATAGTTTTGCTATCAAAGCACGCCGAATATTTTGTTTTTTAATTTCCCCATTCTGTAGCCACAAGTAAGACTTACCCCACGGTTATGAATTGACATTTTAGAATTCATAAAATGAAAACTGTTATTATTATAAAGTGCATTTACATGAAAATAAAAATTCTGCCCGTTATATCCGCCATTTAGCACCAACTGGTAATTAGCAATAAGCTTTAATGACCGGCTCTCTTGTGGATATATATTTTTTTCTACTGCCGGCCCTATGAAAATGGCCGGGTTGATGCTCCATTCACCTTCATTAAAAATAAAATTGTAAGTATAACCACCACTAACCAGCAAATTAACGGAAAAGGGTTTTTTGCTTATCTCGGAAAGAAATGTACTGTCTGATTCTTCATATTCATCAAATCCTCCCTTTAAAGTAAAACGCTGAAAGAAAGGTGAAACTATCGCTATAAAACTACCTGCGCTTTTAGCCTGTAATACAGAATAATTTCTTGCAGCATTCAAGGAAAATTTTTCAGCGTTGAAAATATAAGAGATGCGGGTAAAGTAACTCCTGTAACTTATATCATCATAATACTCATATTCCCGTTGCCGCCTGTTCACCTGCAGTATCAGTCCCCGATATTTGTCTGTTCCGGCTTCGAATAAAAACTTTTCATGGGTTTTACGCAGATGAATACCCATCGCTTTGATGGAAGTATTCTGTTTAGCAACAGAAGTATTAGGAATATTCTTTGAAAAATCAAGTGATAACCAGTTATAATTGATTGTAAAACCAGTATAGGCGCTGGTATTGGCAAACAATTTATGCTGGCTGATAAAATTATCGTTGGCAAATTCGCGGAAACGGAAAGAGGTCTTTGTCACTCCGGTATATACCTCAACATCATTTTCCTTATCAAATTTTTTTATATACGAACTGTCGATAGCAAATTGGGCTTTTGCAGAACAAGCTGAATTTATAGCAATAACGAAAAGTATAGGATAGAAGAATAAAATTTTTTTATTTTTCTTTAAAAATGAAAATAAGGCTTGTTTAAACAAATATTTGTTATTATAAGCAGACGGCACGAAAAATGGTTTTTTCTTTGATTTGGATGACTTATCAGGCGAATCAGTAACGAACTCGAAAATTGAAAGACCCTAATTGCACTTCTGATAAACGTAAAAAGTACCTCTCTTCTTACTCATGTATTTAAAAAGAATTCTTAAAATTTGTTTATTTCGCAATATGGCAGTCGCTATCAAAGTTTATCGATAACCAGAAGCTTGCAACTCAAATAACCGTGCGTAAGTATTTCCAGCAGCTAATAATTCATGGTGTGTGCCAAGTTCTTTTATATGTCCTTCATCTATTACAGCGATTCGATCGGCGATGCGAACAGTGGAGAAACGATGAGAGATCACAATTCCAATTCTTCCTTTCAGGTTTTCTTTCAGCTCTGCAAAAATTCCTGCCTCCGCTTCGGGATCGAGTGAAGATGTGGGTTCATCCAATATCCAGATATCTGCATTGCGATACATGATCCTTGCTAATGCAAGTCGTTGCCATTCGCCGCCGGATAGATCATGACCACCTTCAAACAATCTTCCCACTTTTGAATCAAGACCATTTGCCATTTTTTTTACCAGCCATTCACTTCGTGAGTCTTTTAATGCCTTCATCACTTTTTCATCATTAGCTTCACCATATGGCCATCCCATCATTACATTTTCTCTTACTGAAAGTTCATATGTGGCATAATCCTGGAACAATATTCCAATGCGACTGCGCAGGGTTTCAGGATCCATATCTTTCACATCAACACCGCCAATTTTTATGGAACCTTTTTGTACATCATAAAAACGAAGTAATAATTTAACCAATGTACTTTTCCCGGCACCATTCTCTCCAACCAAAGCGATCAATTCACCCCTGCGAATATTCAAATTCAATTTCTCGATCGCTTCACCATGACCACCGGGGTAATGAAAACTGATATTTTCAAAACTGATGTTATCGACCGGTCCATCTGGAATTGAAGTTGGCTTTTCAGGGACAGGAAGTAAAGCTTCAATTTTAAGAAATGAAAAGTAGTCACCAAGAAACCTTGTGTGTTGATCAACTGCAACAAAAGTGCTTGAAATTTGTCCAAGTGTTCCGGCCACGGATGAAAAAGCCCCGATCACTAATACTACTCCACCGGGATCAATTGTGCCTTGTATGCCCCGCAAGCCTACAAACACATACGCAAGTGCCAGCGTTGTTCCGGTTACCAGTCCGCTTATCATAGATATCCTGACACCAGACTGATACATTTTTTCTCTTTGTTTGAAAAGATGGTCTGAGATTTTTTTATGTCTTCCTAAAAGATAATCCGCCAGTACATAAGCTTTAACTTCTTTAATTGTCCTGGGCTGAATTAATAACTCGCCGATATAATTTCTTTCTCTTTCTTCAGGCGTTTCCTGGTAATAATATTTATATAAACGTGATGTAACACGGCTTTCAATTATCAATGATAATAGGGAAGTAGCCAAAGCAAGAACAACTAATAACCAATGAAGACTTGCCAGCAATCCTGCCATTAAAAATATTGTAACAATATTGCCGGATAAGCCAAGGACTGACCATGTAAGATCACCGGGTCTCCATGAGACATCACGTTTTGCTCTTGCCAAACGATCATGCCAGTCAGAATTATCAAAATGTCCAAGATCTACTCTTGATGCTTTGTCAAGCAAACGACGTTCAGCTTCTAATTCAACTCGTCTAACATAAAGATTTCTTCCATAACCGATGTATGAGCCAATGGCTCGTTGAATAATAAAACAAATCCAAAGCCCGGAAACTATTGGTAAAAGGTCATTGAATTCAAGCTTATTTATTTTTGATTCTGCAATTTTATTTACCAGAACAGCGCCAAGCCAGACAGTAATAGGAGGAATGACCGAGTTGAACATTCCCAATAATGTATAACGAATAAGTAGCCTTGGTGATGCTGCCCATGCGAGAGACATTCCCTGTTTCAGGTTTTGCCATACTCTTGCAGCACGGCCTTTCATTTTAAAAATACCCATCGGCATCTTTAAAAATAATTTAAATAGACGATTAAAAAAAAGCAGAATGTAAAGCGATCTTTTTGTTTATTATAATTGAAGGAACTCAGGTGTATATCCTTTCGATCGCATCCTTATATTTCTCCATTATCACTTTTCTTTTCAGTTTAAGCGTAGGAGTTAGCTCGCCGCCTTCAACACTCCACTCGTAAGGCAATAGTTCAAATTTTTTTATTTGTTCAACCTGGTTAAAATTTTGATTATAACGTTCGACCGCATCTTTTATAAGATTGACTACTTTTTCATTTTTGATAATTTTTTCATTGCCATTAAATTCTACTCCATGCACAGCACACCATTCTTTCAATGCCCCAAAAGCAGGAACAATAAGGGCTCCTGTATATTTCTCACCAGCTCCTGTCACCATCATTTGTTCTATCCATTTTGATTCTTTCATTTTATTCTCGATAGGCTGAGGAGCCACATATTTACCACCTGATGTTTTAAAAATTTCTTTTTTACGATCCGTGATCTTTAAAAACTTGTTATTGATCATTACACCAATATCCCCTGTATGAAACCATCCATCCTTTATCACTTCATCAGTAAGGTCAGGTCGTTTATAATATCCAATCATTATGTTTGGTCCTTTGCAAAGTATCTCTCCATCTTCAGCAATTTTTACTTCTACATTATCGATCAAAGTGCCTACTGTTCCGAACATTCTATTCTTTGGGTCCATTCGGTTCACCGTTATTACCGGCGATGTTTCTGTCAAACCATATCCTTCCAGTATTGGTACTCTTGCTGCTGTGAATACTCTTAATAATTTTACCTGGCACGCAGCCGAGCCTGTAACGATGGCTTTGACATTTGCTCCTAATGCTTCTCTCCATTTACTAAAGATCAATTTATTGGCGATACTTAATTGCAGGTTATACCACATCCCCATGTTTTTATTAATGTCATATTTCAACCCGAGACCCAAGGCCCAGTTGAACATTTTCTTTTTGACACCTGTAAGCGTTGCAGCTTTTGCCATTATGCGTTCATAAACTTTTTCCAATAGTCGTGGAACTGTTGTAAAGATCAAAGGTTTTACTTCTTTAAGATTGTCACCTATCTTTTCCATGCTCTCGGCATAATAAATAGAAACGCTGTTGTAGATATATATGTAGCTGACCATTCTTTCAAATACATGATTTAATGGTAAAAAACTCAATGCTTTTTTTCCTTCCACCCCGATTTCTTCAAACACACAATTACTATCACACACATTGCTTATAACATTACTATGACTTAGCATTACACCTTTTGGCGTACCAGTTGTGCCGGAGGTGTAAATGATAGTGGCAAGATCGGATGGAGTAATCTTATTCGATAGTTGTTCAATTGTTGCTAATGTTTCTCGTGGTGCAGGTTTAAGACAATCTCTCCAGTATGTGGCGTTGGTAACATGCTCAAGAGTAAAAACATGCTGCAATGAAGGCACAAAGTCTTTGATACTTTTTACTTTTAGAAATAATTCTTCATCATTTACAAAGATCACTTTTGCCTGTGAATCATTCAGGATAAATTGTAACTCATTTACATTAATAGTTGGATAAATTGGTACAAGCACGGCTCCGATCTTTTGAGCTGCCAGATCTATCATTAACCATTCCGGACGATTTTTACTGATAATGGAGATCTTATCCCTGTTCTCTGCAGACATATCATTTGGAGAAACACCGAGATGAAGCAAACCGGATGCAAGCTGGTTTATTGTATCATTCACTTCTCTTGTACTGTATTGTTTCCACTGGCCCCCTTCTTTTGCGGCAAACATATCGGGGAGAGGAAGTACTTTTAATTGATATTCCAGGCAATCAAATAATCGTGTAGGTTTTTGCATCAGCAAAAAATTTAGTTCAAATAATGGCAGATGAATCCCTAACAAATTAGGTAAAAATCCAAAGAATAAAAAAGTCTCGCCTGGGGGCGAGACAAATGAAGTTTATTTGGATTGGTAGTATTGCCCCGGGGGCACTCTGAAAACCCGGGTCTTTTGAAAAGCGGTAAAACCTTTGTACTCGTCAAGATGCGCTTTTGTCCAGCTATCATAAGCTGTAAGGTTTTCCACTGTGCCAAATAACCATTGATTGTAGGCCTCAAACATTCCTTCACGCAATAATTGCTGGTGATAATCGAAGAGACGGAGCGGATATTTTGCTGCATTTGTTTCATACCAATCAAGAATAAATCTTGTTCTTACCATCGTAAGCGAAGCTGTTGTTACTCCTTTTGATACAAGCGAAGATTGTTTATTCATTGACTGCAGAAATGCTTTTGCAAAAGGGCTTTTATTGTTTTCTTCCCCTTTCATCAGGTCAGCTTCTTTGAATAATTTTTCTTTGTAGCCTTTAAATAAAAGTTCTTTCATGGCAGCGCCACGCTGACTCAGGCTTTCCATATTCACAAAAATTTCACCGTAGATAAGACTCCATACCTTGTCCTTTGTATAAAAATAATAGAGAGCAGCGTTGTAATAGTTACCGCCAAATGCGGGATCAATTTCAATTCCCTTTTCCCAAAGATCAATAGCACTGTAATCTTTCTTTTGAAACAACAGTTCACCATATTCACTATATAAAGGGCCGCTTTTTGGAAATTTTTTAATACCAGCTTTGTAAACCTTCTCACATTCTTTTGGATCTTCAAGAGCTTTATAAACGTTTCCGGCTATTTGAAATGTCATAACATCGGCATCATCACGATTGACAATTTTTTTTACGCCTTCCACTGCCTTTTCATAATCTCTTTTGAAATAATAACATTGAATCATGTCTTTATTATACTCAAGATTGTTTTTATCCGTTTCCAGCAAACGATTCAATACAAGAATAGCATTGTCCCAATCTGCCTGTACCATGAAACCACGGGCTGTTTGGTGCATAGTTTTCGGATCATCCTGCGCAATAACAGCAAAAGAGAGAGCAAAAAACGAAAAAAGAAAAATGAGTTTTTTCATAGTACAAAGTAAATTAAAAGAGATATGGTAATAAAGTTTCCTTTAACAGATTATAAATTATTTCACAGCTTATATCAAATGTGTCAACAAACCATCCCGCAATTTTGGCTCAAACCAGGTGCTTTTTGGCGGCATTACCTTTCCGCTGTCGGCTATTGCAAAAAGTTGTTCAAGAGTAACTGGATACAAACTGAATGCTGCCGCCATTTCACCGCTATTCACTCTTTTTACTAATTCTTCAAGTCCACGTATGCCGCCAACAAAATCTACCCGGGTATCTGTTCTTGGGTCATCGATATCCAAAATTTTATCCAAAACATTCTTTTGCAAGATGGTTACATCCAACACTCCGATCGGATCCTTGCGATAAGTTCCTTCCCTGGCTGTCAAAATATACCACTCATCTTCAAGATACATACCAAACTCGTGGAGTACGGCAGGTTTTACAGGTTCGGGACTATAAGTGATCATAAAATCATCCTGTAATGCACCGATAAATTCTTCAGTAGTAAGATCGTTCAGGTCTTTTACAACCCGATTGTAATCCAATATCGCCAACTGGCTTTCAGGGAAAATTGTGGTAAGAAAAAATTTTGCATCCTCACTGTCCGGCAATTGCTTACTGACTTTAGCAGCTGAAGCAGCACGATGGTGACCATCGGCGATATAGGTGTTAGGAACTTTGGTTGCAAATAAATTCGTGATGGAATTGATAACATCATCACGGTTGATCACCCATACAGTGTGTTTTATTCCATCACTCGCTGTAAAATCATATTCAGGTGTATTCTTAGCTTTCCATCCGTTGATCAGCGCATTTATTTCCATTACATCACGGTAAGCCATAAAAACATTTCCTGTTTGAGCCCGGATCGTCCGCATGTGATCGATGCGGTCTTTTTCCTTTTCAGGTCTTGTCAGTTCATGTTTTTTAATAACATCATTAAAATAATCTTCAATTGAGGAAACACAAACCAATCCAGTCTGGCTCTTGCCATTCATTATCAACTGGTAAATGTAATAACAGGGTTTTGCTTCTGCGTAAAGAGTGCCAGTTTGAATAAACAATTCAAGATTGATTTTGGCCATATCATACACTTGCTGGTTATGTATATCAATTCCATCAGGCAGATCTATTTCTGATTTTGTAATCCGAAGAAATGAATAGTTGTTACCTGCTGCTTCTTTTTTTGCTTCTTCTGAATTAAGAACATCATAGGGTCTTGAGGCTACTTGTTCTGCTAATTCTTTCTTTGGTTTTAAAGCCTTGAACGGTTTGATTATTGCCATTACTTATTTGAGAATTTATTTTATTTGTATTAACCTTTCTTTTTTGCAAAAAATTTCATCAGATCAGTGATAGCAACAACACTTTCATATTGCAAAGCATTATACATGGAAACACGAAAGCCACCTACACTACGATGACCTTTTACGCCAACCATTCCTTCCTGTTTGCAACGGTCAAGAAATTCTTTCTCTAATGCAGGATCATCCATTACAAATACAGCATTCATATAGCTGCGGTCTTCTTTTGCAACAATACCTTTGAAAATTGGTAAGCTATCAAGTGTTGAATAAAATAATTCTGCTTTTTCATTGTTTATTTTTTCAATTGCTTCAACACCTCCGATATTTTTTAACCAACGCAGTGTAAGCATAGCAACATAAACTGCAAACACAGGCGGTGTATTCAGCATGCTGCCTTCTTTTATGTGATTCCGGTAATCAAGTATCGTTGGAAGAGCCCTGGTTACTTTTCCAAGAATATTTTTATTTACTACAACAAGATTTACTCCGGCAGCACCCATATTTTTTTGCGCACCTGCATAAATAATATCAAACTTGTTGTAATCAAGAACCCGGCTCAATATATCACTGCTCATATCAGCCACTAACGGAACGCCACAGTTATAAGGAAGATCTTTCCATTGTGTACCTGCGATCGTTTCATTAGTTGTAATGTGTAAATAGGCGGCGGTTGGACTAACAGAGAGTTCTTTCGGTATTGTTGTATAATTAGTTTCTTTTGATGAACCTGCAATTTCAACATGGCCAAACAACTTTGCTTCTTTAATTGCTTTTACTGCCCAAGTACCGGTATCGGTATATGCAGCCAGTTCATTTTCATTCAATAGATTCATCGGCACTTGCATGAACTGTGTTGTCGCACCACCATGAAGAAAAAGTACTTCATGATCATCATCGAGGCCCATCAATTCTTTTACAAGAGTTCTTGCTTCATTCATGATCGGTTCAAACAAAGTGGTGCGATGACCGATCTCAAGAATAGAAAGGCAAGTGTTGTTAAAATCAATTACCGCCTGGCTAGCTTGCTCAAAAACTTCTTTTGGTAAAACAGATGGGCCTGCATTAAAATTATGGATCATTGCTGTTGCTGTCTTCACGTTTAAATTTTTCGAAGATGCAAAGAAACAAAATTGCGACGGGATACCCCAAAGAAAAAGCCGGGTTGTTTGAACCCGGCTCTACTTATTTTCAGTTTATTAATCTAATACAACTATTTTCTGGACAAAAGGCTTTCCTTTTAATTTCATCCGCAGAAAATAAACTCCGTTTTGAAGATCACTGGTTTCTATAAAAAATGATTGGCGTGAATTAAATTTCCTGATCAACCTGCCATTTATATCAACAAGCGATATTTCAGTTGGAATAATATCCCTGGATGTTACAGAGATCTGTTGACCTTTATGCACAAGCGTCGGGATGACTTTTACCGATCCGTTTGTGGTTGCTTCAATTGTTGCATTGGTAATCAAATTGCGACCAGCACCTGAAACACTAATATTGAAAACATCCGTTAAACAAGTAACGCCATCTGTTACTGTATAAGTTGTATTTGCAGTAGGTGAAACAGTAATTGATCTTGTTGTTTCCGAAGTACTCCAACTATAATTCCCGAGCCAGCTTGCGTCAAGTTGGGTAGGAGTACCCGGAGGAATGGTGAGGCTGGTAGTTTTGTTTACATTCTTCATGATAGTGAACTGATCTCGGATAACGCCATCTGAACAAACCCATCTTGCATCAAGACGGTTTTGTTCTATTTCAAAAAAGAAGGCGCCTCCTACGCTTACATCGGAGTAATACATTGCATTGTGAGGATAACCGGCCGAAGTTCCATCTAATTGACCGGCAGATCCTGCTACAGCATATACAATTCCATTTGAAACATCAGTCGGATTTTTAACATAGATACACGAGTTTGCCGTTCCATTATACTTTGCACTCGATGTGCTTAATGCATGAATAGTCGGGTTGAATGTGCTTTCAACATCATAGTGACCATTTATTAAAAAACTTCTTTCATAACCATGGCTGTGACCATTCAAAACCAGGTCAACTTTGTATCGTTCAAAAATTCTTACAACCCTTTGTCTCATATTTATGAGCTCAGTTTCTGTATCGCTGTTATGAGATGTTTTTGTATACGGCGGGTGATGGAAGTAGACAACTGTCCATGGTTGTGTATTTGCAGCAAGATCCTGTTTCAACCATATCATTTGCGGACCAAGTGTGTCATATAATCTTGTGTTGCCAGTTTCCCATCCATAAGAATCTAATGAAACAAAGTGAACATTGCCATAGTTGTAAGAATAAAATGCTTCCGTGTTAGAAGCAACACCGCCTGCCTGTCCGTTTGATGGCAGTGAGAAAACATTATAGTAAGCAATATTATGATCTGCCTGTCTTGCTGAACTATTTGCATAATCATGATTACCCGGCGATGGCCACAAAACATGGTTCTTTGTTAAATTGCCCTGGTAAATATTAAAGAAGTTAGATTGATATTCTCCGTCCAGGCCATTCTCATAGGCATTGTCGCCTAACAGTAACCATGCGTTTGTATAGTTGCTGCCATTAAAATTCAGGTAAGCATTTCTAACGCTTAACTGGTTTGCCGAATTATCACCCATATCACCCATGGCCAATACTCTTATTTTTTCTGTACTGCCAACAGGAGGCATTGTTTTAAAATAATTATTCGCGTCACCCTGTAAGGTTTGTGTAGTAGAACCAATGCTATAATAATAAAGAGTATTGGATACAAGACCTGTGAGAGTAACTATGTGTTCTGTTGTGTTTGTATTGTCAGTAAATGATTGGGTAAGATTACCAGCAGAAGTTCCATAGTTTATTTTGCTGTTCGTAGGTGCATCTGTTCTCCAGCGTATGACGATGCTGTTTTGCAATGCCATATTCATATATGGCCCGCGAGTTAGTGTGATTGCGTCATTACCGATCAATTGAAGATCGAAACTTATATCAGTGCTGGTTACTGAGTTCTGATGGATTTCAACTGCAATTATATTATTACCACTAACAAAAGCAGAAGGGTTAAAACTAAAAGATTGAGCGGTTGCACCATCATCACTGGCAAGCGTCGCCAAAGTATTATAGGCTGCGCCTGCTACTAAATTATTTCTGTAAACTTCAGTTCCATTTACATAGATCGCAATACCATCATCTCTTTTTACATTTCCTAAAATTGAGATAAATGAGGAAGGGTTTGCTATCGAAATTGTTTTACGGAAATAAGTAGTGATATATTTATTGCTGGCATTAGGGCCATAACTAACTACAGTTGCTTCATCACCATCACCATAACCAAGTTGTGCATTGCCTGATGCCCAGGTTGCATCGCTGAAACCTGGGCCTCTCCATGCAGTTCCCTGGTTAGTTCCATTGTCAAGATATTTCCATGATGATCCATAAGCAACTAATGTTTGCGGTCCTGATGGTGGTGCATTTTGTACAGTAAAATTCCAGGTTGTGACGTCTGCAATACCTGCATAATTATTATTTGAAAGATCTTTAAATGCACCTGGTGCTATTTCAATATTTACAGCAGCGCTATATGTAAGATCGCCGGGATTAATTGTCGCTGTATTTCCTGAAACAGTAATAGCAGCGGAGGTTACATCAATTGTTTGCGTTGTAACACCTCCTTCTTTCACGAATATATTTCCAACTCCCTTCAGAATATTTTCACTAAAAGTAAGAACAAGATTCGTGGTGTTGGATACAAGAATTGCATTATCACTTGGTGAATATGTAGTAACTGTCGGAGGCGTAAGATCAGGAGCAATTACAGAAAAATTCCAGATAGTGGGGTCAGCAATACCTGTATAGTTATTATTAAAAAGATCTTTTAATGCACCAGCACTTATTTCAATGTTAACGGCTGCACCAAAACTAAAATCGGCTGGATTGATAGTTGCGGTATTTCCCGAAACAGTTACGGTTGCTGATGTTACATCAATTGTTTGAGTAGTCACACCACCTTCTTTTATTAAAATATTTCCTATCCCTTTTTGAATGTTCTCGCTAAAAGTAAGGACGAGGTTTGCTGTATTCGAAACGTTTGTTGAATTATCAGCAGGGAAATAATTACTCACTGTTGGCGATGTTACATCAGCTGTACTATTTAATTGCATGTCGAAGAAAAGATCAGGTCCCCCATTCGCAAACTGGTGAATTTCTACGGCAATTACATTCGTACCAGTTACTAAACTCCCAACACTAAGTGTTGTGGTCTGTATGGCAGTTCCATTATCAGTTGCTTCAGATGAAGCTTTAGTATTATAAGCAATTGTACCAGTTGGCATATTGCTACGATACCTTTCCGTGCCGTTAATATACACTACCGCGCCATCATCTCTTTTCAGGTTAAGTGTAAGGCTGCTGTACAAAGAAGCATCCGCAACACTTATCGTTTTACGAAAATAAGTGGTGATATATTTTTTCTTGTTATTACTTCCATAACTCACAGTAGTAGTAATGTTGCTTGTTCCGTATCCAAAAGCAGCGGTACTTGTTATCCATGTGGCATCATTAAATGAAGTAGCTCGCCATGCTGTTCCCTGGTTGCTTCCATTAGCAAGATATTTCCAGGAAGAATTATAGCTGACCAAAGTAGTTTGAGCATCGAGCAAAAAGGAAAATAATAATGCTGTTATGAGAAGCAATGAATTTTTCATAAAGCAAACGTTGGTTTAAAAGTTAGGTGTGTATAAATATACAAAATGGGAAGGCAAGATGTAGATTTTGAGGTAGAAATCAAATCGTATAAGTACGGGTTTCAATCGTGATCTCGTCCCTTTATTGTACCCTTTTTCCATGCATTGTTCAGTTCATCAAACTCTTTTACATCATCTGCAGAAAGTTCTTTGCCTGAAAGTTTTTTCAGATCGGGTTGACCTGCATTTACCCATGCTGTATACCAGAAGGAAGCAATAGCATAAATAGATTGCCGCATTCTTCTTTCGATCAT
>DATDCP010000218.1:0-6248 GCA_036524255.1 Chitinophagaceae bacterium | reverse complement strand
TGACCATAGAAAGATCGATGGATGATTACGATCCCTCAGGATCATTCTTTCAAATTGATCCATATATTCAGGACTGCTATTTAATGAACGGGTTTCATCCATTACCAGCATACCCAGGCTATCGCATGCTTCTAATAATTCTGGATTTGGAGGATTATGACTGGTGCGATAAGAATTCACACCCATATTTTTTAAAAGTCGAACCCTGTAATAATGTAAATAATCCGGTAACGCACTTCCAACCCCTGCATGATCATGGTGATTGTTTGTGCCAAATATTTTTACATGCTTCCCATTAAGGAAAAAACCTTCATTACCATCAAATCGTAATGTTCTTATACCAAACCTATCTTTTACAACATCAACAATTTTGTTTCCGGATCTAACAACAGATATTACTCTATACAAATAAGAATCTTCCAATGACCATGATCTTGGATTGCTTAATGTGATCTTTTGTTTGATCGTGCCTTTTGCATTTACTAAAAGTGAAAGAGGTTGCTCTTTCGTTTGTGCCAGTTGTTTTCCATCACGATCTGTGATATATGAATAAACAGTACAATTGGCTGTAGAAAAATTTTGATTCTCTACAGTCGTTTCAATATTAATAGTTGCGTTTTTATTATGTACATCCGCATGAACAAATAATCCTCCGTCAGGAATATGCAGGTTGTCATATTGATTTAGCCATACATGACGATAGATACCAGCGCCTTCATAAAACCAACCTTCATACTGGGTCGCATCAACTCTTACCACTAATACATTATCACGATCAAATCGTATGAAATCTGTTACATCATACGATGCGCCGATATAACCACTCATATTGTTGCCAACAAAAAAACCATTGAGCCAGATATTGGCATTTCTGAAAATTCCATCAAATTGAATTTGAAAACGAGTTCCCGAATCTGCGCTTGAAATATTGAAATGTTTACGATACCAACCAATGCTGGTTTCAGGAAACAACCCACCAACAGGTTTATAACCGTGAGACTCTACATCACGATTATCTACATTTACAAAAGGCAACTCAACTGCCCAGTCATGTGGAAGATCTAATGTTCTCCAGGCACTATCCCTAAAACGTGGTTCAATTGCAGTGCCGAAGGCGCCACCTGATTTAGAAAAAATAGTTGAGATGCTGTAATTAAAATCCTTTTCAGGATTGGCAGCGTGACCAAGTTTAAACTTCCAGTTATCATCAAGACTTATTTTCTTTCGAACAGATGTTTGCCCCTGGCAAAAAGAAGAGCTTAATAAAATGCATGCAGCAAATAAACATCGGAGTATTCCCATGATCCAGTTAGTTTTAATAGTACTAAAATTATACGAGGGAACGTGATGAAAAAAGGTTTTAGAAAATAATTTGAAGTATTTGTAGTCCCGACAGGAATCGAACCTGTATCAAAAGTTTAGGAAACTTCTATTCTATCCATTGAACTACGGGACCAATATTTAAAGAACTTATTTCTAAAGGTTGGCCTCGCCTGAGTCGATATATTCTTTCCTCCCGATAACTATCGGGAGAACGACGGAACCAAAAAGTCAGGCGGCAAAAATAACAGATTTACTGTTTACCTTTCAGTTGTAAATAAACTATCATGAAAAAAATTTGCTTTGCTTTACTACTCGGCTTTGTGTCATTTAATTGTATCGCTCAATCCAATCAAAAAGTCTTGTTGAACCACATCGCTGTTTATGTAGTAGATCTTAAAATAAGCACCGCATTTTATAAGGACATCATAGGTCTTGATACTATTCCCGAACCTTTTCATGACGGCCGGCATACATGGTTTGCTGTTGGGGTCAAAAGTCATTTACACATTATATCCGGCGCTGCGACAAGAAAAGAACATGATAAAAACAGCCATTTATGTTTTTCTGTAGCGTCTGTTCCAGAGTTTGTCAAAGTTTTAGTAAAAAATAAAGTTGATTATGAGAATTGGGCCGGCGAAAAAATGGCTATAACAACTCGTGTCGATGGCGTAAAACAAATTTATTTTAAAGACCCTGATGGCTACTGGATCGAGATCAATGACGCAAAGGAATAGTAACCAGTGATTAATAATTATTAATAGACGCCACTTTTCAATCCTTATCTTTGCCCTCCTCAAAAAGTGAAGTATGAAGTTTTATAGCCTGCTTATCAAATACCGCCTGCAACTGGGTATAGCATTGCTGATCATTGGCGGTGTTACAAATTATTTATCAGGTTTCTGGCCAGCCTTTCCCTTGTATTTTGTTGGGCTTATTTTGGTATTTGGGCATTTTTTCTTTGGTCCTCTCCGACTGATACAGGAATATTTGGAATCAGGTGATATGGAAGGCGCAGAAAAAATACTAAATACAATAAAGTTCCCCGGTCTTTTATATAAACCTATTCGTTCTGCTTATTATACATTGAAAGGAAATGTGGCGATGATGAAACAGGATTATGATGGTGCAGAAAAAATGATGAAGAAAGGATTGGATCTTGGAATGCCGATGAAAGAAGCTGAAGGCGCCAGCTTGTTGCAAATGGGGATGTTGTCGATGCAAAAGAATGATATGAAGCAGGCCGAAAGTTATATACGCCAGGCATTGCGCAAAGGCTTGCCTGATAAAGAAAATGAAGCCGCCGCTTTTTTGCAAATGTGCAGCATCATGATGAACAAAAGAGAATTTCGTGCTGCTAAAGATTTTTTCAGAAAAGCAAAAGCATTAAAGCCTACCACTCCACAGATCGTCGACCAGATAAAACAATTGGAAAAATATATTACGAGGATACCGGGATAGTGCAGAACCACGATTAAAGGGATTAAAAAAAATAAAGAGGAAATCATCGCTGATTTCCTTTTTTATGTCTTTATCCTTAACCAGTAACTTTGATTCATGTCATTTATAAAGGAAAAATTAGAAACTAAATTTCGGGAAGAGTACGAAAGATTGAATGAAATGCAGCGCCTGGCAGTTGATACAATTGACGGACCAGTCATGGTAATTGCAGGACCAGGCACTGGCAAAACACAAATACTTGCCAGTCGTGTTGGAAAAATTTTATTGGAAACAGACGCACAACCTGAAAATATTCTTTGCCTTACTTATACGGATGCAGGTGTTGTTGCCATGAGAAAAAGATTATTGCAGTTCATCGGTTCCGATGCTTATAAAGTGAATATTTATACTTTCCATGCTTTTTGCAACGATGTTATACAGGAAAACCTTTCGTTATTTGAAAAGACTGCCCTTGATCCAATCTCCGACCTGGAAAGAATTGAACTATTTAAGGAGCTCATTGATCTATTTCCAAAAAATCATCCGCTGAAACGTTATCGGGGAGATGTCTATTTTGAGATCAATAACCTGCAGCAACTTTTTAGTGCAATGAAAAGAGAAGGCTGGACTCCTCCCTATATCAATGAAAAAATTGATGAATACATTGCCGACCTTTCTACTCGTGATGAATTCATTTACAAAAGAAAATTTAAAGAGTTCAATGCCGGTGATCTGAAGAAAGATAAGGTAGAAGAAGAAAAAGAAAGAAAAGAGAAACTGCGGGCCGCTGTCAATGAATTTGATCATTTCCAGCAAATGATGAGAAAAAGAAATCGTTACGATTTTGATGATATGATCAACTGGGTGATAAAAGCTTTTGAAGAAAATAAAAACCTGCTCGCAACTTACCAGGAAAAGTTTCTTTACATATTGGTGGATGAATACCAGGATACAAGTGGTACACAAAACCGCATTGTGCAATTACTTATCAACTATTGGGAAAAACCAAATGTATTTGTCGTGGGAGACGATGATCAAAGCATCTATCGCTTCCAGGGTGCTAACGTGGAAAACATGATAAATTTTGCCGATAGTTATAAAAAAGATCTGTTGACGGTGGTACTTACTAATAATTATCGTTCCACTCAACCCATTTTGGATATTTCAAAAACGTTGATAGATAAGAATATTGAAAGACTGGTAGAAAAATTACCGGGTCTTAGCAAAGATCTGAGATCGTCGCATCACCATATAAGCACATTAACTCACTTACCTGCTATCAAAGAATATGAAACACAAAGACAGGAAATGATCAATATCACTTTGCAGGTACAAAAGTTATTGTCAGAAGAAATTCCTGCTGGAGAGATCGCAATCATTTATAAAGAAAATAAATATGGCGTGGAGTTAGCGCAGTATCTGAAACTTAAAAACATTCCTGTTTATTCAAAACGAAACATTAATATTCTTGAGCTTCCATTGGCGCAAAAAATTATTTCCATCATAAAATACCTCGCTGCAGAACACGATGTGCCTTATGGTGGCGACGAAATGCTTTTTGAAATTTTACATTTTGACTGGTTTCATGTTCCTGCAGTCGAGATCGCCAAGTTGAGTGTTGAGAATTCCGAAAAAAGATATGATGAAAAAACTTCGTTAAGAAGATTATTGCATGAAAAGTCTATCGCAATACCTAAAGATCTGTTTAGCACTACAATTCATGAAGGGTTAAAGAAAGCATCTTTTATACTGGAGAAGTTAATTTCAAATGTGCCAAACGTTACGCTTCAGCATTTATTTGAAAACATCATCCGGGAAACAGGTATTCTAAGTTATATCATGCAAAGCCCCGATAAGCATTGGCAATTACAAATTCTTACAGGGCTATTTGATTTTGTAAAGGAAGAAACCCGGCGCAATTCTTCAATGAAATTGCAGCAATTGGTAAACATCATTGTCCTGATGGAGAAAGAAGAACTTTCATTGCCATTGGTACAGGTAAGCGGAAGTGATAAGGGAGTTAATTTATTGACAGCACATGGCTCTAAAGGATTGGAATTTGAATATGTTTTTTTTGCGGGCTGCAATGCATCTTTTTGGGAAAAGAAACGTAAACCCGGCGGTGGCTATAGTTTACCTGATACAATGTTCTCATCTCAACCAAGATCCAGCGATGATGAAGAACTACGCCGTTTGTTTTATGTAGCATTAACAAGAGCGGAAAAACATCTCTTTATTTCTTTCAGTCGTTTTAAAAATGATGGAAAGGACCTTGAACCATCTATGTTCATTGCAGAAATACTCGACCGTCATTTATTACCAGTAGAAAAAGTTTTTATCAGTGAAGATATCTTATCTGAATTCGGCGCCTTACAATTTGGAGAAGCTGAAGCTCCTGAAATTGAAAAGATCGAAAAAGATTTTGTTGATCGTTTACTGGACAAATTTGTAATGAATGTAACTGCGTTGAACAATTATCTTAAATGTCCTTTGGAGTTTTATTTTAAGAACCTCATCCGTATTCCTTCGCCAAAAAATGAAGCAACTGAATTTGGTTCTGCAGTTCACCATGCATTAGAGCAATTATTCAGAAAAATGCAGGATGGAGGTAAAGAACAGTTTCATTCAAAAGAAATTTTTATTGCAGATTTTGAATGGTACCTGCATCGTCATCGTGAAAGTTTTACCAAAGAACAATTTGATCGCCGCCTTGAATATGGACAGGAAGTATTGAGTAATTATTATGACAAACGTGTAAGCGGTTTTAATAAGATTGTTGCTATTGAAAGAAATATTCGAAATGTTGTGGTAAAAGGAATTCCCATAAAAGGAAAACTGGATAAACTTGAATTCGACGGCAAATCGGTAAATGTGGTTGATTATAAAACCGGTGATCCTGATAAAGCACTTCCAAAACTAAAAGGCCCATCAGACAAAGACCCAAATGGCGGAGATTATTGGAGGCAAGGTGTTTTTTATAAAATTCTTGTTGATAATTATGAACAGAAAAGCTGGAAGGTTGTCAGCACAGAATTTGATTTTATTGAACCGGATAAAAAGAAAAATTACAGGAAGGAAAAATTGGTCATTTACCCTGCTGATATCGAGACCGTGACACAACAAATAATGATGGTATGGCAAAAGATCCAGGACAGGGAATTTTATATTGGCTGTGGCAAACCAGATTGCCATTGGTGCAATTTTGTAAAAACAAATAACCTTGCTATTGCCTTACATGACATGGAACCAGAAGAAGAGAACACAATAGAACCATGATTAACACGATTTTTTAGGTTTATTAGGAAAATAAGAACAGTTATCAAATGCAAACCATTTAAGTTTGCGATTCGCTTTATGAATCGAACAATTTTTATAAAAGTTATTTCCCCGTTTTTTCTCCTAATCTTTTTAATCACGAAAATCGTGGTTCTTCCCGGCTGCGCTAATATGATACCTCCCACTGGCGGCGACAGGGACTCACTTCCTCC
>DATDCP010000217.1:0-9170 GCA_036524255.1 Chitinophagaceae bacterium | reverse complement strand
CCATCCCGATGGCTTCATCGATACTCAATCTTTTAGGCTGTTGAGCATTTGCCTTACTTGATAATGCTAATAAAAAAATACCTGCCGTGATAATTGATACAGGTTTCATGTTTGATTTTCTTTTTGATGAAAAAATAATGTAGAGTAATGGCAACACGATCAGTGTAAGAAATGTTGCGGTTATTAATCCGCCTATTACAACTGTTGCCAAAGGTTTTTGTACTTCGGCCCCTGCTCCCATTGATAATGCCATTGGGATAAAACCCAATGCTGCTACGGATGCCGTCATTAATACAGGACGCAATCGCATTTTTGTTCCTTCCAGCACTCTTTCTATAATGTCTTTCACCCCTTCTTTTTCCAATTGATTAAATGTGCTGATTAAAACAATTCCATTTAAAACCGCAACACCAAACAAGGCAATAAAACCAATGCCTGCAGAAATACTAAAAGGCATACCTCTTAACAGCAAGGCAAACACACCACCAATAGCACTCATAGGAATTGCTGTAAAGATCAATGCCGTTTCTTTTATTGAACCGAAAGTGAGATAAAGCATAAAGAAGATAAGTAATAGGGCTAATGGCACTACAATCATTAAGCGGGCAGATGCTTTTTGTAGATTTTCAAATGTGCCTCCGTAAGTATAATAATAACCAACGGGCAGTTTCAGTTTTTCATTTAATTTTTGCTGTGTTTCTTCTACAACACTTGCTACATCACGACCACTTATATTAAAGCTTATATAAATTCTCCGCTTACCTGCTTCCCGGCTTATTTGTGCAGGCCCTGATTTTAAAGTCACCGTTGCAACCTGGGACAATGGTATTTGATTGCCATTAGTTAAAGGCACATATAAATTACCCACATCTTCCAGCGAAGTACGATAGCTGCTATCAAGCCTTAATACCAAATCAAATTTTCTTTCATTCTCATAAACAACACCCGCCACTTCTCCTGCAAAGGCTGTACTTACCACATGGTTTATATCTTCAATATTTAAACCATAACCAGCCAATCTTGCCCTGTCATAATCAATAGTAATTTGTGGAAGGCCATCGACACGTTCTACCTGTGGTTGTGTAATACCGTTGATGGGGCGAATAATATTGGCCACTTTATCGGCATAGGCAATCAATGTATCTAAGTTTTCACCAAATATTTTTATTGCTACATCCTGACGAATGCCCGTCATCAGTTCGTTAAATCTCATCTGTATCGGTTGACTTGGTTCAGCAATTACGCCTGGAATAGTGGAAAGTTTATCTCTCATCATATCTGCCAGCTCATAAAAATCATCTGTTGTTGTCCATTCTTTTTTGGGTTTCATTATCACCATCAAATCACTGGCCTCTGGTGGCATTGGGTCAGTAGCAATGTCAGCAGCTCCTGTTTTTCCTACCACCATTTTTACCTCAGGAAACTTAAGTAACATCCGCTCCGCCATCATCATGGTTTCAATCGTTTGTGATAAAGATGAACCCTGTGGTAATACAAACTCAATAGCATAGTCACCTTCTTCCAGTGTAGGGATAAATTCACCCCCCATGTTTTTAAAAAAAACAGCTGTGATAATCAATAAAGCAATTGCGAGACTTACTATTGTGTATTTAATTTTTATAGCCTTTTTTAATGATGGTGCATACAAACGCTGAAAGGAATCCATCATCTTATCCGAAATATTCCTTTTGTGGCTGGTCTTCTTTGAAAGAAATAAAGCACTCATCATCGGTATATAAGTAAGGGATAAAATCAAAGCTCCCAGAATGGCAAAGCCAACCGTTTCAGCCATGGGGCGAAACATTTTTCCTTCCACACCCTGTAAAGAAAGAATAGGTAAATAAACAATCAGGATAATTATCTGCCCGAACGCTGCTGAACTCATCATTTTTTTTGCGCTTCCTTCCACTGCTTCGTCCATCTGTTGTTGAGTTAACCTGCCAGTTATATTCTTTGATGCAAGAAAATAAAGTGAGGCTTCTACAATGATGACGGCGCCATCTACAATTAATCCAAAGTCAATTGCGCCCAAACTCATAAGGTTAGCACTCACGCCAAATAAATTCATCATTGCCAATGCAAATAATAAGGATAAAGGAATAGCAGAGGCCACTATTAATCCTGCACGAAGATTTCCTAAAAACAATACGAGCACTAATATTACGATCAACGCACCTTCAAGCAGGTTTGTTTCTACCGTATTAATAGCACGACTGATCAAATCAGTCCGGTCTAAAAATGGTTCTATGATCACATCTTCCGGTAACGATGTTTTTACCGTTTTCATCCTTTCTTTTACAAGCTCAGCAACAGATGCACTATTTGCTCCTTTCATCATCAGCACTATTCCACCCACAACTTCTTTTTCACCATTATAAGTTAATGCGCCATAACGTGGTGGTGAACCAAATTGAACGGTTGCAACATCTCTTATTAAAATGGGAATACTATTCTGATGTTTAACAACTATGTTTTCAATATCAGCAAATGTTTTTACCAACCCAACACCACGAATGAAATAGGCATTGGGCTTTCTGTCAATATATGCACCGCCTGTATTTTCATTATTTCTTTGTAGTGCAGTAAAAATTTCCGGGATGGTTACATTCATGGCTTTTAGCCTGTCGGGACTTACAGCCACTTCATACTGTTTACTAATGCCGCCAAACCCTGTAACTTCAGCTACACCCGGAATACCACTTAGCTGCCGGGCTACGATCCAATCCTGCATGGTACGTAGATCCATAGCAGAATATTTTTGTTCACTTCCTTTTTTTGGATGTATGACATATTGATAAATTTCTCCAAGCCCAGTTGTAACCGGCGCCATTTCTGGTTTACCAACACCGGCAGGTATTTGTTCTTCCGCTTCTTTTAGTTTTTCAGCAATCAACTGCCTGGCGAAATATATATTTACGTTTTCTTTAAATACAACCGTTATTACACTTAACCCAAATCTTGAAAAAGAACGCATCTCATCCAATCCCTGGATGTTAGATAAAGATCTTTCTACCGGGTAAGTAATAAACTGTTCCACTTCCTGTGCTGCGAGTGTTGGAGCACGCGTGATAACCTGCACCTGGTTATTGGTAACATCTGGCAATGCATCAACAGGCAGTTTGGTTGCACTCCAAAATCCCCAAACAATAAGAGCCAGTGTCATTACACCAATAATTAATTTCTGCTTTATGCTAAAGAGAATAATTTTATTCAACATGGAAACCTGATTAAGTAATAAATAAATTCATGCTTACCCGGAACGGATCAAGCAAATAAATAAGAGAGACGAAAAATCAAGATAACTGTGGCGGTTGCCAGATAAGAGAGAAATTGTAGGATATAAATTGCTGACAAAAAGAGGAATGATTTATTCTGATCTCGGACACTTGTAAACTGAAAGTAACGGGTTCAAAGTTTATAACATGAGCGGCACAGCCCTCACAACTAAAAAAAGGAGAACATGTGCCGCAACCATCTTCATCCCCGCTTTTGTGATTTGTTGTCTGTTCTGTTATAGGTTTGTCCTCAGGACAATTATCATAGAAACAACAAGGCACTACGGCTAATGCCAATATATAAATGGATAATATTATGGAAACTAGTTTCACAAAAACAAAATTAAACTACCTTTTTAAAAATCAAAAAGAAAACTAAACTTATCTTATCATAACCTAAGTTTGATGCCACCATTTACCACAAATCCATCCAATGGGGCATAAATATCTCTGAATACCGGGCTATCAATGGAACCCGTATAAATTGTATCAAACTTTGTTTGCCTGGTATCAGAAAAATTTTCAAAATTGATATACAATGAAAATCTCTCCCAAAGCTTTTCTGCCATCAATCCGGTTATCCAATAAGATTTACCGGTTGCCCCATCACTCAATTGCTGTTTGCTGAAATAATAAGCTTCCAATCCTATTTTCCATTTTTCCTCTACTTCATAAAGCAAGACATTATTCAATCTATGACGAGGCGTCAGATAGTTTTCAGTTTTTGTATCTCCTTCATTCAGGTAGGCCTTCGTATAAGTATAGCCAACAAATAATTTAAAATCACCATACCCCAATTTCACATTTGTTTCCATGCCCCTGCTATCAAAATGGCCAGTTACATTTTTAAATTTATAAGTTGGTGCTCCTGTTCCCACCAAAGATTCTAAGATCAACGGATCATGAATTCGTGTATAAAAGAAGAGATGATTGATGCTGAAACTAATTTTATCATCCGCAAATTTTGTACGATAGTTAATATCTGCATTCACACCATAACTTCTTTCCATTTCATTTTCATCAGGATCTATTGGAAGTACATTCTTGTATAGTAATCTTTCACTTTCCTCGGTAAAAATAGTTGGTGTTTTATAACCCATGCCTCCACCAATGCGGGAAGAAAGTTTTGAGGAAAACTTAAACAACATAGAAAGACGTGGCAGAACTGCAAAGCCATAATCTTTTACATAATCGCCTCGTAAACCCGTTTCCAAACTAAATTTATCACTGGCCTTAAAATTATTCTGAACAAACAATCCGGTCGTTATTTGTTCATAGTTTCTCGAAGGGGTTGCTGTTAATTGTATTTCTTCAAATTGATCGGTTACAAAATTAATACCCCCATTCCATTCGGATCTATCACCGTGATAAGAATAAGTGGCCTCGCTAAATGTGCCGGTTTGTGTTCCGCTGAATACATAACTAGTCACATCTATTACTCTATGAAAACGATTAATGCTATTTTTTAAAGTGAACTGGCTTTTTTCATTAAAATGATGATCCAGCAAAAGCTGTGAGCTATAGCGGTCAGTATTATTTGTTTCAGTATAACCTGTAGGTTTATTCCCTTTAATATATTCTATATCGCCACCGGTTCTTTTTTCAGATGTAATATTTCCACCGATCATCAATTGTGTTTTCTCTTTTAAATAAAAGAAAAACTTGGGGTTAAAAGTGTATCGTTCAAATTCCGGGATAGCAGTTAAACCGACATCTGATGGATCATAAGCTGAATTACTGTTGCGTGATGCAAACAATGTTACTCCAATGTTCTTAAACTTTTCTCCATAAAAACCACTGGTGTTTATTCCTCCTGCACTTGTTACATCAATATGAAAGTTTAACTCTCTTTCTTCTTTAGGCGCTTTGGATATAAGATTTACCAATCCTGCAATTGCTCCGCCTCCATATAAAGTGGAAGATGATCCTTTGATCACTTCAAATTGTTTCAGATCGAGTGGTGGTGTTTGTAATAACCCTAATCCTCCACTGAATCCGGCATACAAGGGCAAGCCATCTTTCAATATTTGGGTGTATCGTCCATCCAATCCCTGGATCCGGATCGAAGCATTAGCAGATGTTGCAGAAGTTTGTTGTGTAGTAATACCGGTACTTTCATTCAATACCATTCTTATGTCACCGGGTTTCATGTTCGCCTTTTCATCCAGCTCTTCTCCTGCAACAAACTCAACTCTTGTTGGAATGTCTTGTATTGTTCTTGAACTGCGTGTTGATTGGATCACTACTTCTTCTTCCTCTTCTTCCTCTGTTTCCATTTCGATCGTTACATCCTGGTCTGGAGGAAAGTCATATTTAACTTCCTTTTCCGCGTACCCAACTGAAGTGATCCTGATCGTATACTTCCCTGCAGGAATATCTTTTATTAAGATAATACCTGCGGAATCAGCTGCTGCTGATCTTTTTAATACTTCAAAAGTCACTGATGCTTTGGCGACGCCTTCACCAGTTTCCTTATTTAAAATTTTTGCTTTGAATGTATGTTGAGCAGATGCAGTAAACACTGTAACCAGGATCACTGCAACTAAAAAAAATCGTTGCATAGGTAAATGATTAATTTAAAAACTTGTTGACTTTGATTTGGCTTATCAAACAAGTTTAGGCGGCTGCCAGAAATCGTAATTAACTTCCGGTATAGAAGAAACGATATAACCCGGGTATTGATTGTTAGGAAAAAAAGAAATTAGCTCAGAATTTATTACCCCTGCTGTTACAGTAAAACCAGAACATCCTGTGCAAGTAAAAAAAGGCGAACAACTGCCACAATCATCTTCGTCTTCTTCATGATCTGATTGCAGCACAATCTTATCTTCAGCACAATTGTCAAATGTGCAGCACGGAATTGCAAAAAGAAAAAGTAAATAAGCAGCGAATATGAAAGCGAATACCTTCATGTTTTGTTTATGCTCTTAGCAATAATTCACAAGGTTTCAGCCCCGTGTGTTTTTTAAATGCTGTGGAGAAATGCGAGATAGAAGAATAACCCAGCAACATAGAAACTTCGGTTACACTTAACCCTTTTTCGTACAATAAATATTTTGCATGTTCCATTCTTTGACTTTGGTAAAAATCAAAAATGGTGGTCCCAAACATTTCTTTGAATCCTTTTTTCAGGTAACATTCATTGATCGCTACTTTACGGCTAAGTTCTTTAATGGTGATGGGCTCACCTATATGCTGGATCAGGATCTCTCTTGACTTTGTTATTTTTTCACGATCAGCTTCATTAGCTAAAAACTTACAATTGATCACATCAATTTCTTTTTCACCCAACATACAGTCAAGACTGTAAAGCAACAGCATTTGGGTTTGTGCATTGATGTAAATATTTTCCAGGCTATCGCTGTATGTATGATTCAATAATCCTTCCAGCACCATTCTTGTTTTACCACAAAGCGGCAATATTTTAGTAAAAGAAGAAACATGCTTAAATTTCAAAACATCATCACTCAATACCTCATTCCCTTTACGGGTCACAAATTGTGAAATATGCGCCGGTGAAAACCGAAAGCTCATTACATCCACACTTTCCACTCTTTCCACGCAGGATCTTGATGCGCTGTATTTGCACATATTGCACTCAATATCTTTCTGGCGGCAATACACATTACCCGAAACACAGAACTTCAATTCAAGATAGTTTTCCTTTGGTTTGCTCTTTTCGTAATGATAAACCAGCATGCCCATATCTTCCATGTTCCAGTTACCTGTATTGTGATACCTGTTAATAGTATACTGAACAGAGCCTGGTATCAATCTTACTTTTTCCTGGAGCATAACAAACTGATCCTGCAAAACAGATTGACGATAAGCCAGTGATAATATATCCGGAGGATTGTGCATTAGTCTGCAAATTTACAACAGAATGGGCTAATTGTCTTAACATAGATCAATCATGACGATAATTCTACCTTAAAATGAGGGAGTTTTAAAAAAAATTCTCTGTTTGGCTGTAACGATTAACTTTGCCGGGCCTCCCCCGAACAGATCGGGGGAGACTTTTATTAAATGATTCATCCCCATACATATATTCACCCAAATGCCCGCTTGGCAACCAATGTGAAGGTTGATCCTTTCACCGTTATTCACCAGGATGTTGAGATTGGTGATGGTACCTGGATCGGATCGAACGTAACAATTATGGAAGGGGCCAGAATCGGAAAGAATTGCCGAATCTTCCCGGGAGCCGTTATTGCAGCTATTCCGCAAGATCTAAAATTCCAGGGTGAGTATTCACAGGTGATCATTGGTGATAACACCACTATCCGTGAATTTGTTACGATCAACCGCGGAACCGTTGACAGAGAAAAAACGGTGATCGGCAGAAACTGTCTTATCATGGCATATTGCCATTTTGCCCATGACTGTATTGTTGGTAACAACTGCATCATGAGCAATAACACCCAGGTGGCAGGTCACGTTACAATTGGTGACTGGTCAATATTGGGTGGAATGACGGCGGTACACCAGTTTGTTCGCATTGGCCAACATTCATTTCTTAGCGGTGGCTCACTGGTAGGTAAAGATGTGCCTCCATATATTAAAGCAGCAAGAACTCCTCTATCTTATGCTGGGGTAAATTCCATTGGTTTAAAGAGAAGGGGGTTCGGTGTAGAAAAGATCAACCATATTCTTGATATTTATCGTTGTATATATAATAAAGGACTGAACACAACCCAGGCTATTGAATATCTTGATGAAGAATTTGATGCAACAGATGAAAGAGATGAGATCGTAACATTTATCCGCGAATCGAACCGCGGTATTATAAAACGCTTCACCAAAAACAGTGTGGATGAAGATATCGCTGACTGATGCGGGAAAACGCTTCAACCGCGACTGGATCTTTCGTCATTTTACCTACGAGTTTTCTGCAGGACAATCTTATGCTATCATTGGGCCAAATGGTTCGGGGAAAAGTACATTGCTGCAAACATTGAGTGGATCAATGGAATTGAACGAAGGAAATGGAGAATGGGCAATTGACAATAAAAAATTAGAACTTGAAAAAGTTTACAATTATATTTCTATCTGCGCTCCATACCTGGAAGTAGTTGAAGAAATGACATTGATAGAATTCTTAAACTTTCATGCTGGTTTCAAACCTTTTCTTTCTTCGATCACTTCAGAAAAAATAATTTCAATACTTAGTTTGGAAAATGCAGTGAATAAACAGATCCGTAATTATTCTTCAGGCATGAGACAAAGAGTAAAACTGGCGCAGGCCATTTTTTCCGATGTACCTGTTGTTTTGTTGGATGAACCTTGTACGAATCTTGACGAAACAGGGGTGAATCTTTATAAACAACTTATTGATGAATATTGCAAAAAAAGAATGGTGATCGTCAGTTCCAACGATCACCATGAATATGATTTTTGCAGTAACAGGATCAATATTACCGACTGGAAATAAAGTTATTTCTTTTTATAAGTATAGGTTCTTTTTGCGATTGCTGTTGCTTTTCCTTTATCATCCCAGGTTGTACGCTGTGTCCAGTTGCCCATATCGTCATGAGCCTCGTAAGTGTACTTCGTCACTTTTGTTGTTGTTGAATCCTTTGTTACTGTCGTATTTGAAAATTCAATTTGCTCTCCTTTTTCATTGTGCTTAGACACATTTGAACTCTTTACTTTTCCAACGCTATCTTTCGTTGTACCTTCTAAAAATCTATGGCCCTCATACTTTGCTACACCGGATTCGCGAAATACACTGTCTTTATCAAATTGTTTCCATCCTGTAACTTCTCCAACTTCATTCTGAGTGATATCAGTATAATAAACATCCAGTTTACCGTTTGAATCTGTCGCCTCGGCCCAGTTTACTTTTTCTTTATCATCAAGTTTTGTTTCAAAGCCCCCGGTGCTTTTACCTTTTGC